>CAZWOY010000472.1:0-3415 GCA_964635255.1 uncultured bacterium | reverse complement strand
GGTTGAATGACTGCGTACGGTACGTTATTTTCCCAGTAATTGCTCATGAAGCGAGTTTCGCTACGCAACATGAAAATAGACTCATTTTCTGACGGAAGTCGCAACCCCCCTGTATCCCCCCTTCAGATAGAAGGGGGGAGGTTAAGCGGTCTATTTTCCCAGTAATTTTAGACGCTCTCACATCGGAAACTTACAAATCGGTCTCTGCAAGCTCGTATGGAAGGCGGGATAAGATTCCGCCCTGCGGTTGCAAAACTTGGGAAAACCGAATTAATTGGCTATATTGCAATAAAACGCCTTTTTTACCGCTTCAAGCGATTTAAGATAAATGAGTAAAAAAACTGCAATAGATAGAGTTCCTGAGAATTTGCGTCAGGAACTGTTCGAAATAGTCCCGTTTAATATCGCTGTCATTGACAAGGATTTTAACGTAATTCTCGCTAATAAGAATTTCGAGGACTACTTCGGAGACTGGCGCAATAAAAAGTGCCACGAAGTCTATAAAAGCCTCGATAAGCCTTGCGAGCATTGCAAATCGGTGCAGGTTTTCGAGGACGGCAAAGTTCGCGTGTCCGACGAAACCGGCGTTGACAGGCACGGCAAAGTCCGGCATTATGTCGTGCATATCGCGCCGATAAAGAACGCGAGAGGCGAGGTCGAATATGTCGTGGAAATGTCGTCGGATCTTACAGAAACGCGGCGCTGGCAGCGTCATTACAACCTGCTTTTCGAACGCGTTCCCTGCTACATTACGGTCATAGACGACAATTTCCAGATCATCCGCGCCAACGAAAAATTCCGCGAAACCTTCGGCGAAGTGAGCGGTCAGTATTGTTTCGAAGTTTACAAAAAGCGTAAGACTCCCTGCTTGAACTGCCCTGCCGCCAAAACCTTCGAGGATGGTCTGGAGCATTCCGGCGCTCAGAAAGGAATCACGAAAACGGGCGATCCCGCTTATTATATGGTGCATACGTCTCCGCTGTCGCGAGGCGAGGACGGCGTCGCCCACGTAATCGAAATCGCAACCGACATTACACAGCTCAGGGAACTGGAAGGCGAACTAAGGCTGACGCGCGATCTGTCGAAGAGCTTGATAAAGAATTCCGATACGGGAATTATCGCCACCGACGTCTATAACTATCCGCGAATCATGAATCCGGCAGCGAAAGAGATACTGGGTCTCGATGAAGATCAGTTGATCGACGATGAACAATTGGCGGACCTGATGCCCCGCGAATATCGAAATCTCGTCGAGTCCAATTTTGAGGGTCAGAACTTATTTGAAACCATTATCCATTCGCAGAAAGATGAAGACGTTCCGGTCGAATTCCGCGCGGTTAAATTAAGCAGCGAGGAGCGAAACATCGGCACGGCGTTTTTCCTGAACGATTTGCGCGAATTGAAAAAACTGGAGAAAGAAAAACTCGACAACGAGCGTTTAGCCGCCGTAGGTCAGACGGTCGCCGGATTGGCGCACACGATCAAGAACCTGCTGATGGGGCTTGAGGGCGGCATGTATATGGTCGATAGCGGATTGACCAAAGGAAACGCTGCGAGAGTGATTCAAGGCTGGGACGTTTTGCAGCGCAACTTTAATAAAACCACAGATCTGGTAAAAGATTTTCTGGCGTTTGCGAAAGGGCGCATGCCACAATTGCAATTAATCGATCCGAATGTTATCGTTAAGAATATAGTCGAACTGTATGTGGAAACCGCTAAACGGCAGGGAGTGACGCTAAAGGCGGATACGGACGGCGCGATCGAACCGGCGCCGCTCGATCCCGAAGGGATCGAAGCCTGCCTGACGAACCTCGTTTCCAATGGAATCGACGCCGCGATGTGGGATGAAAGCGACCAGGGCGAGGTGTGCATTAAAACACTCGAAGACGACGGCGAACTGGTTTTCGAAGTCGTCGATAACGGCACAGGCATGGAGCGGGAAGTCAAGCAGAAAGTGTTCACAACCTTTTTCACGACCAAAGGCGGCAAGGGTACCGGACTGGGGCTGCTGACCACGCGCAAGATCGTGCAGGAGCATGGCGGTTCGATGGAGGTGGAATCCGAAGAAGGCAAAGGTTCGACGTTTAGAATCAGGCTGCCGCGCAGCCGATTGAATGCATTGATGCATCAATTAGAATCAGAAAAAAAATCATAAATCAGGAGTAGGAGTATGGTTGCGACCGATCAGAAATTCATTTTAGTAGTCGATGATGAGGAAGACGTTCGGAATTATTTAAGCGCCGCGCTGGAAGACGCTGGATTCCGGGTAAAAACAGCGGTGGATGGATCGGATGCAATGGAAAAAATCAAACAGGAAAAGCCGGATTTGATCTCGCTGGATTTGGTCATGCCGAAGCATTCCGGGGCGAAGTTTTACCATGAGTTGCAGAAGGAAAGGCAATACTCGAAAATTCCGGTTTTAATCGTCACCGGTCATGCGCGGGACGACCTGGGCAAAGCCGACTTCGAATCGATGACCATGTCGGGATCGGGCGTTTATTTGGAAAAGCCGGTTAAACCTCAGAGCTATGTTAATGCAGTATCCCGGCTTTTAGGCATAGAACCGCCCGAAGTGAACGCGGACAGCGGCGCCGAGCAGCTGCGCGGCGAGCTTTCAAAGTCGCTTGCCGACGCCGATCCGGAAGCTCTTCAGCGCGCGTTGGACGCTTTGAAGAAGAGTAAATAGACTTTACAGAATTCAAAAATATAATAGGAGAAAACAATGGCTGAAAATACAGGCAAAAAAATTCTGATCGTCGATGATGAACCGGATGTAGTGACCTATTTGAAGGCATTTCTGGAAGATAACGGGTTTGAGACGTTAGAAGCGGAAAATGGCAAGATCGGCATGGAAAAGGCGGTCAAAGATAAGCCGGATCTAATCACGCTCGACATTACGATGCCGGAGGAATCGGGCGTCAGGATGTTCCGCGATCTGCAGGAAAAAGACGCCACGAAGGATATTCCGGTCATCATTATCACGGGCGTGTCGATGGAGTTTAAAAAGTTCATCCAAACCCGCAAACAGGTGGAACCACCGACAGCCTACTTTGAAAAACCGATCAAGCGCGAGGAATTGCTGAAGAAGATCAAGGAAATTTTAGGCGCATAATTTTAGGATAAGAACGGCGATTTTGATAAACCACCCCTTAATGAGGGTGGTTTTTTTTAGTCCGGCGTCCGGTTAACTTGTTCGCGCGCTCCCGCGTGGGATCGAGGCGACTTGCTGGAATTCGGAGAAATCCGTTTTATCAAACGCATACTGGATTCCAGTTTCGCTGGAATGACTGCCTGAGGCGTTTTCAGGCAATCTGTTTCGTTGAAGGACTGCCTGAGGCGTGGCTGGGCAATCTACTTTCCTAATACTACTATGTGCATAAAATAGTCGCCATCTCACGGAATCCGCTTGATGAGG
>CAZWOY010000471.1:0-3423 GCA_964635255.1 uncultured bacterium | reverse complement strand
ACAATATGAGGTCGATATGCATTCCCACGCAGGAGCGTGGGAACGAGGTCTGGATATGCATTCCCACGCAGGAGCGTGGGAACGAGGTCTGGATTATGCGCATCAAAGCGTATGTACACTATTTAATGCACATAGTAAAATAATAATGAAAATAAGTTGTTTTTCAAGTTTGACAGGTCTTTGATTCGGTTATGACAAGACAATATCGAACAAATTAGAGGAATTTATTAATTCCACGCCTAAAATTGTTAACGGATAGTGAAAAATACCTGAACAAAACGTATTTTTTACAAGAATTCCTTCGAAAAACAAAACGGAACAGCGCGGTTAAGTGAACAACGCAATAAATAAAAAAAGCATTTGGCCCAAAGCTATAATTGCGATATTTATTCTATTTGCAATTTTCCAAGCCATTTCGATTATAGTTATGAGCCGTCAAAATGTCGAACTGGTAACCGATAATTATTACTCTAAAGAGGCTTCATACCAGCGTGAGATCGATAAACGAAACCGCGCTGAAAATCTAAAAGAATCGATAGTATTTAACCTCGAACAGAGTGAAAACCGACTGGAGATAAATTTTCCGGACGGAGTGAATAAAAGGCAAATCAAAGGTCGCATTTATATATACAGACCTTCGGATAGAAGCCTGGATTTCAACATTCCCGTCTCGGCGTCCGACAACCTCAAACAAATAATTCCTTTAGACTCTTTCAAAAAAGGACTATGGCGCATCAGGATAAACTGGTCGATGGAAAACGAGAATTTTTTAAGCGAGTATAAATTTACGTTGAAATAATATTCGATCATAGATTTTCTTGCTCGCAATCACATATTAAAAATAAATCTTGCTTAATTTATTTCTTTCAAAATACATTAAGATTACTTAAAAACGGTAAACTGCATTGAAAAAAATGGTTTTTCATTTTCGGTTTTGGCTATCGGCGACACTTGTAGCGCTACTTCTTAATTCCGGCTGTATTCACGGCGAACAGAAACGAGTTGTCGGTTACTTTACATCGTGGTCAACTCACGATGCGCGCAATTTTCATGTGCCGGATATTCCGGGCGAAAAGATTACCCATGTAATCTACGCCTTTGCAAACATCGAGGATGGCTATATAGCTATTGGAGACGAATATGCCGATGTGGAGCGTTATTACGAGGGAGACAACTGGCATGAAGACAGCCTTAGAGGCAGTTTCCGGCAACTTTTGATCTTAAAGGAAAATTTCCCGCATATCAAAACTCTAATTTCCATCGGCGGAGCGGAGTGGTCGCGGGAGTTTTCGAATGTAGCTCTAACCCAGCAGTCCCGCAGCGGTTTTGCATTGTCATGCATTGAATTTATTCAGGAATACGGCTTTGACGGAATCGATATCGATTGGGAATATCCGGTCAGCGGCGGCAATGAGGATAATTATCGACGCCCTGAGGACCGACGGAATTATACATTATTATTGGAACAACTCCGAATGCAGCTCGATATTTTGGAACATCGCACCGGCAGGGAATATTTATTAACCGCATCTGTGCCGGTAAATCCGGTCTTAATGGCAAATTATGAGATGCATCTTGTTCACAATTACGTCGATTGGCTAAACGTAATGGCGTATGATTATTTCGGACATTGGGATCAAGGCGAGCTTGCGATCACAAATTTCCATACGCCCCTGTTTGCCGATCCCGACAGTCCCCTTCCCCAGAATATCCGCTCGACCCATACGGTTGAAGCCTCGATAAACAACTACATCCAAGCCGGAGCGCCTCATGAAAAAATAAACGTCTGTTTGGCTTTTTATGGCCGAGGCTATGGCAATGTCTTAAACCAGAATAACGGATTATACGCTTCATTTGAAGGCTCTGCGCCGGAAGGCACTTACGAAGATGGCATATTTGCCTACTGGGATATTGCGGACAACTATATCGAACGAAATGGCTACCTCGACTACTGGCATCCCATGTCCAAGGTTCCCTGGCTGTTTAATCCTCACGATGGAATAATGATTTCGTATGACAACGAGCGCTCCATCCGTGAAAAAGCTCAGTTCGTCAAGTTTAGAAACTTAGGCGGCGTCTGTTTTTGGGATTTCAGTCTTGACAGGAATCATGGGTTGATCGATGTTATAAACGAGGTTATACCGGTGAGAGTCAAAGTGAAAAAAACTGCTTTATTCCCCACAGCCACTTCCGTCTCAATCCATCCAAATCCGGTCAATTCAACCGCCGCAATTAATATAAGCCTCCCGCATTCAGGCGCGGTCAAGGTCGCCGTTTTCAACGACCTCGGCAAAAAGGTAACCGATATTGCCGGCATTTTCCTTCCAGCAGGGACTTATGAATATTCGTGGGAAACCGGCGCCCTGCCCGCAGGAACATATTATTGCCGGTTATCAGGGGATCATATCGAGATGGTTGAACAGATTGTAGTGATTAAATAGAATAAACCCGGCCATGGATAAGCCGGGTTGCGATCATAACCTAAGATAAAAACTATCCCAGCATCTTCATCAAAGCATTAATCGTATTTTCAATGCCTTCGGCGACGTTTCTAATGCTTGGTCCAAGCATATATGCCGGCGTAGTGATGAGTTTGTTTTCTTCGTCCACGCAGTACTCTTCAACGTTCTTGTTGGCGTGCTTCCCGCCCATGGCTTCGAGCGCGCCTGCGGTATCGGGGTCCGTTCCGATGGTTACGGTCGGCTTGATTCCTTTGTCCGTAAACGCTTTCATTGCGGCTGCCGGAGCAATGCATTCGGCGACTACCGGCTTGCCGGCGGCATGCATCTCTTGAATAAGCTTCTCGACGTCCGAATTAATTTCGCATTCGGGACCTTTGACGGCGAAATTACAGAGGTTTTTCGCGGCGCCAAATCCACCCGGCATAACGATAGCGTCTAAGTCATCGGATTTGACTTCGGCGATGTTTTTCACAGGACCGCGCGCGATCCTTGCGGATTCGACCAGCACGTTGCGCGTTTCGCCTTCCATCGGTTCTCCCGTCTGATGATCGATCACGTGCATTTGATCGATATCCGGAGCCATATAGACGATTTCCGCTCCCGCCCGGTCGAGAGCTAAAATAGAAATAACGGCTTCATGGATTTCCGATCCGTCGAAAACCCCGCAGCCTGATAAGATTAATCCTACTTTCGGCATGTGAGTCTCCCTTTAGGTTTGTTATCGATTAGACAATACGAGTTGTTCTATACAATATAGAAAGTTGGAGCGAATATGCAAATTATGCCGGATTCACAACAGATTAAACGGATTAAACAGATTGAACGGATTAAACAGATTGAATCCCGCGAGGCTGTAAAGGTTCGACCCGGAGCTAGCCCAAGAGCTTGCAGACGCCCCCGCCTAATATGCTTGCAGACGCCCCCGTCTAACATGCTTGCAGACGCCCCCGTCTAACATGCT
>CAZWOY010000470.1:0-3423 GCA_964635255.1 uncultured bacterium | reverse complement strand
TCTGGATGGTCTCTGCGGAATATTTTGAGCCAAAGAAAGCTGTATTGCGCGTTTCGGAAAATCTTTTCATACAGGTCTGGCATTTAAGCAACTGTTGTTTTTGTTTTCCGTAAGCGCCTGAATTGACTATGTTTTCGTGTCCCCTTATTCCGTAGTGAATGCAGGATTCGTTCACACAAAAGTAATGTTTAGCGTTGAGCATTTTCTTCCTCTGTTGAGTTAAACATGCTCGATATAATCAAAGATCAAAATCAATGCAAGCAAAATATCAATAAATAGGGGACATTATCTAAAAACACGTCAAGCGAAAATCTATCTAAAAAACGTCTTCAAAATCTGCCTCATTGGATAATATATATTTTCCTTATCTCCAAATCAAGTTAGGAAGAACGCCTGATATTTTCGCCTGGACGGCAAAGGCTGGATAGGAGGAGCCCGAAATAACGAAAACCTGAGACTGGTTGGTTGCTAAAGAAGCAAGCCCGCTTATCAGGACGTCCAGGAAGGAGTTAGAGAGCTTGCAGACGCCTATTTCTGCAAGCTCTCTAATTTCTTAATCTTATCGCCCGCTTGGTCTGCGCACAAAATAATTCTACCTGAGCTGAATCCATTTCCGCGCAACGCTTCCTAAATGCGGAACCGACAGCTTTACAAAATAAATTCCGTCCGGCAGATTCAGGCTTTGAGGTTTTGATATCTCCTGTTTTCCGCTCGCCAACCTGCCAAGCGGATAGTGCAACATTCTCCGGCCCTGCATATCGAAATAGTCGATGAAAGCCTCGTCGGTTGAATGCGGCAGATTTATTTCCCAGACGGTCCCGCCAAACTGCTGGCGGACTAAATTGAAAGATAATCCGGAAGAATTGCCATCGTTTTCATTTCCGCCGGAAATTCCTCCCGATTCGACGGTAAGTTCGAAAGTGAATTCCTGCCTTAATTCATTATTGGCGTCCGGCGTCAAGGACAGCCTGTAAATGCCGGTTCCCTCAGTGTCGGTTGTGTAGAACTTGACCTCGAGGACGTCGGTTCCATTCGGCGGCAGAATTACCGTATCGGATGTGATCCATGACGGCCAGCAGTTTCTTGTAACCTGGCAGAATTCGACAAACCAGCCGTCGGGAAGATCCGCTTCGGACTCCCATAGAATGACGTTTTCCTGATCCCAAAGATTTGTTATTTCGCTGTCAAACTTGTTCATATCATCCGGAATACCGTTACCGGATAGCGAATCAGGTTCAACGCGAAAATCCTGAGCGGTTAAACTCGAGACAATTATGAAACATAATGCAAAGATCATTATATTCAATGATTTCACTTGTACACTCCTTATATAGTAATCAATCTTCCGTGCGTTGAAGCAGCGATTCCACAATTTCCGTGAGTTCATCCCTTTCTATTTTGGGCAGAATCGCATGTATTTCCCCGGTTCTATCCACAATGACATTATGCGGAAAGCTTCGCACCCCGTAGGCTGCTGTAGTCTGCATGTTATTGTCAAGCAGTATCTCAAAAGTCAAATCTAGATCCTGCCCGAACGCTTCGATCGATTCTATGTCGTCTCTAAGCATCCGGTTGATGGCTAAAACCCTGAATCCTTCGTCGTATTTTGCACGATAAACGCTTTCAATGTCAGGAAATTCTTCCTGGCAAGGCGGGCAATCAATAAACCAGAAATTTATCAGTACAATATAACCGGTTAGATCCGTAATTGAAATCGAATCGCCCAGCAGATTCAGCAGCGTAAAAGGAATAGGCAGATTGCCCGCCTGATTGCCGGTTGTTCCCGGCTCAAGCTGCAATGTGAACGTTAGTGAATCGCCGGCTTGGAGCTGAAGATTCGGATTTAACGGATTAACAATTGAATGATTTTCCAGATATACCGACAGGTTATAAACGCCCCATGGCAAGTCGAGCTCCGCAGGCGTTAACGCCGCCGCGCCTTCAACGATAAATTTTTCGCCGTTTAAAAGGACCTTAGCGCCCTGAGGATCGGAATCGATAAACACTTTCCCGGTTTGATCCGCCGGGACAAGCGACAGCGCAGACTCTACTAGGGAAGTGTCGCCAGCTTCGACAGAAGTATAAGTGGTATCGCTGAAGTAACCGAACTTGCTGACGATTATCTCATGCTCGCCCTCGGCAATTTCGTGTATGTATGCCGGGGTGGCGTAACCCGGTTGAACGACTCTGTCAATTTTAATCGCACATCCGGCTAATTCCTGTTCATCCTGATCGAATGCCGTAACATAGAGCGAACCGACCGGCGTCGATCCGCTGCTGGAGAGTTCTTCTATCTCACAACCGTTAAGTACAAGGACAGCGAGGACAATGTACACTATGAGACGCTTAAAATCCATAAATTGTTAACCTGGTTTTTGTTACTATTATATACTACGTTAGCATCCCGATACATGCAATAATAAAGCCTTTTTTGAGCGTGGGATTGTCAATTCGAATGTTAAAGCGTTCGATTCTTTATTAATGTTTATATGCCCGCCGTAAGAATCAAGCACAATGAGAACATTCAGCAAATCACTCTGAATAGTATCTTTTTCAAAATTATATTTTTCTTCATTTTGCCGGTGTTTTATTAATAAGGAAATCTTTATTTTAAGGACGTCTTTCGTATCTTCCAGCTTGAATACAATCTGATTTTTCGAATATTTCTCAGACAGAAAATAAAAGCATAGTTCCAATAGTATGAAATCGAGGATCGTGGCATCATATCTGATTGTATTCAGATCGATGTACGGATTAAAAACTATTTCGATGTTATGAAGGGCGCACAAACGTTTAATGGCGAAAATAGACCGTTTGATAGAATCTGCCGGATTGATTTCCTCGATTGTCTCCGTTAACCGCGTGCTGAAACTGCCTGCGAGCCGCGTAGTTTTTTGAATTCTTTCCACTTGGTCTAATATCTCATCAGACCAGGCGAGTAACTCGTTGTGGTCCAAATTATCGATATTTAATTGAATTATCTGAGCGTTCCCGGAAATGACGGTTAAAGCATTGCTCGTGTCGTGCGAAATTGCGCTTGACAATCTCCCTAAAGCGCTAAGCCGGCAAAGCTTTAAAACCTGTCTCCGAAGGTTCTCTGATATATCGAAAGGAATTGCTAACTTTTGCGAATCCATAACGGAAATTAAAACCTCTTTGAAAAATCTTTAAAATTGTAGATAATCATTCATGCCAGCGCACCAACGCTATGGCGCATGATTAAGTAGGTCGAATACTCTTGTTCGACGCCGTTCAAGCACAGTCATTCCAGCTTTCGTTGGAATGATTGTGTATGAAACCCTATTTTCCAAGAATTATTCATGAAGCGAGCTTCGCCGCAAAATATGAAAATAGAATTCTCAAATCTAGTAGGGCAGGCGTCCCTGCCTGCCAGTGCGATCCTGCCTGCCAGTGCGATCCTGC
>CAZWOY010000469.1:0-3435 GCA_964635255.1 uncultured bacterium | reverse complement strand
TACTAAGACGTGAGTTATATGTTCCTGTATTTGATTAGGGTGAATAAGATAGGATGACAATGCTTTCACGACGCTTGAAACGCAATTAGGTCAGGATACTGCCTGGAAAAAACTCGATTCCGAACAGCAAGATCAGTTGGTACGACAGGAAAATTTCCAACGTATTCAAAAGCCTCAACTCGGTTCCGAAAAGGATGTGATGACTGCATTGGAAAAAATGTCTCTCGATGACTGGAAGAACATTACCGATGCTTTGACGAAGCGGTTTGAAAATCTGCGCGCTGCAGCGATTAAACTGACAGAACCTCAGGCTGTTCAAGTCTCATTGCCTTCCAAAACCTTGAAGACAGAACAGGAGGTTGACGAATACCTTGATGCAGCTAAAGGTGAGATCATGAAACATATTAAAGCCGGCAAACCGGTAATAATCTGAGGCGTTTGGAAATATGGCAACATTACCATCAGCCTATCTTATTCACGCATAAGTAGTAAATATGTTGTATCTTATTAATATATTATAAGTTGCGAATGATTTTATCAATTACCGAATTCACCCGTTCAGTGAATTAAGAGTAATGTTAAGAATCAAGTAATTTATAGTTATAATTAGGATTTAATATCATTTTTAGCTAAATGGTATGAATAAGAAAGGATCAGATATACGATCACTATTAGAACGCCAGATTATCCGGGCGCGTGACCTGTCCGAATCCGGCGCGGAAAGAGCGATGAACAGGCTTAGTGTGAACGATAATGAGCCTCGAACAGCCCTTAGCCCTGATGAGCGCAGGTTCCGCGTGAGGTTGCGGGATCGAATGCGACAACTCGATGGATTTGCCGATCTCGTTACTGAGTGTGCGTATGAGAAATGGCATCGGATGCTGTTTGCGCGCTTTCTGGCAGAGAACCAACTGCTGATTCATCCCAAACATCAGGTTGCGGTTACTCTGGAGGAATGCAAGGAACTTGCCGAAGAGGAAAGATCGAAATCCGGTTGGGAGTTAGCTGCCAAGTTTGCAAATAAAATGCTGCCCCAAATCTTTCGCAAGAATGATCCTGTCTTGGATGTTGAATTTCTCCCCGAAGATTCACAGGAGCTTGAGAAACTTCTGGCAGAAATAAAACCGGAAGTCTTCCACGCAGATGACGGACTGGGGTGGGAGTATCAATATTGGCAATCGAAGAAGAAAGATGAAGTCAACGCATCCGAAGTAAAGATCGGCGCAAAGGAATTGCCTGCGGTCACCCAGCTCTTTACCGAGCCTTATATGGTCTCCTTCCTGTTGGATAATTCATTAGGAGCATGGTGGGCGGCGCGAAGGTTAACAGAAGATGACCTGCAGAACGCTGAATCTGAAGAAGAGCTGCGTAAGAAGGCATCCATCCCCGGTGTACCGCTTGAATATCTGCGCTTTGTGAAGGAAGAGAATGGGAAATGGCGTCCTGCTGCAGGGACATTCGACGCCTGGCCCGAAGATTTCAGCGAGTTCAAGGTCCTCGATCCCTGCTGCGGTTCGGGACATTTCCTGGTTGCTGCCCTGCAAATGCTTATTCCCATCCGAATGGAGCGTGAAGGATTGAATGCGAAAGAGGCAATCGATGCCGTGCTATCCCAGAATCTGCATGGACTGGACATTGATAAGCGGGTAACTGAAATCACCGCTTTTGCTCTTGCCTTCACCGCCTGGAGATATCCAGGTGCCGGTGGATTCCGCCAACTACCGATGCTTAATATCGCTTGTTCAGGTCTGCCGGTTAAAGCGACCAAAGAAACCTGGCAAAAGTTTGCTAATGGAGATCACAATCTACGCATAGCTCTTGGCACCCTACACGAAGAGTTTAAAAATGCACCGACACTTGGTAGTCTTCTTGATCCTGCGAAAAGCCCAGCAGCTAATATCGTCAAATGGGATGAAATGATATCAGCACTTACTAGTGCACTTGAGATGGAAAGGACAGATTTGGATTTAGAAGCAGGTGTTATTGCCCAGGAATTAGCAAAGGCTGCTGAGATTATATCTCAAAAATACACTCTGGTAGTTACCAATGTTCCATTTCTCGGAAAGAGTGATCAAAATCGTATTTTACGTGACTATATAGAAAGCAGTTTTCCACATAGTATAGGAAACCTTGCGACTTCTTTTATTGAGCGATGTGGCGATTTTACAGAATTAGGTGGCACTATTTCAATCGTTACTATACAGGATTGGTTATTTCTTAATGTATATAAACAACTACGTAGAAAGCTACTTACTACAAAACAATGGAATATTTTAGTAAAAATGGGGGCAAAAGCGTTTTCGACTCCAATGTGGGATTTCAATACTATGCTGTTCAATGCTACTAATTCATTAATGAATAAAGATAATTCGATTGAATGCATTGATATAAGTACAGCCACTTCAAATCAATACAAAGAAAAAGAGATAAAACAGAATAAAACAATTTCTATTTCTCAAGAAATTCAACTAACTCATAAAGGTTCTACAATAATAACTGAAAAACAGGACACATCAGAATTTTTAGCGTTTCAGGCGGATTCATATACAGGAATTCAAACTGGTGATGATCCACGATATCGATTCTTATTTTGGGAGATTTCTAGTGTAAATAACGATTGGGTGTTTGATCAAGCAACTGTTTCCGACACAATTTATTATGGGGGTAAAACAGGCATTTTGAGTTGGAAAGAGAATGGTCAGGAGCTTAGAAACACGCCTGGTGCTTATATTAGAGGATTAGATGCTTGGAATAAGATAGGAATTTCTGTAAGCCAGATGCAAAAGCTTCCTGTATGTATCTATACAGGAGAAGCTTGGAACATGAATTGTGCTACGATCATTCCAAAAAAGAATGAAGACATTACAGCTCTTTGGGTATTCTGTTCCTCTGACAATTTTAATAGAGAGGTTAGAAAAATAAATCAATCGCTAAAGGTCAATCCAGGATACTTTTTAAAGATATCTTTTAATTCTATGTTCAACGACAATTATTTTTCCCACTCAACGACAATTATAATTCCCTTTTTGTTGCATGCCTCATACTTTCCTTTTTTCAGGTCTAATGGAATGCAGCCGTAGGCGAAATGGAATTAGACCTGAAAAAAGGAAAACGCCTTCATTGAACACCTGTCCCCTCTCTATTGATGCGCGATTTCGCTAAACGGTAACTCTCAAGGTTCAACTCCAAAATGACACTATGATGTACTAAACGGTCTATCGCCGCCGCCGTTGTCATCGGGTCCTTAAAGATAAGCTCCCACTGCGAAAATGGCAAATTACTCGTCAACATTACACTGCCCCGTTCATATCGATGCGCCAGTAACGTGAATAAAACCTCCATCTCCTCACGGCTCTGCTGAACGTAGCCAATGTCGTCGATGATCAGCGCATCGTACTTCTGAAGACTTTTTAACAATCGCTGCAAACACAAATC
>CAZWOY010000468.1:0-3447 GCA_964635255.1 uncultured bacterium | reverse complement strand
GCAACATACCGCCCTTGGGCAAAATGTCGAACAAGAGTGTTCGACCTACTATTTTAGCTTGTTCCCACGCTCCAGCGTGGGAACAAGCTTGTAATATGTACATTATTTATTACACATGGCAATTTATATATTATACTTAGAATTTATCTCGAATTACTCCATATTCCTAACAATATAATATGAGAAAATCATGTTTTTTGTGCGGCAATTCACATTTCTTAATAAAATTATACTGTTTTGTATTGAAGTTAATTTGAATTATATTATCTTTTATTCGAGTTTACAATACAAAAGGAGGAAAATGCGCACAGAATTACTATTTTTTCTACTTCTGATTTTTGTTTCATCCTGCTTTAGCCAGCAGCCGCCGGTAAAATCTTACTATACGGATGAAATTCCCAATGTTGGCAGAATACATGGCGTGATGCAAGATTCGCGCGGATTTATCTGGTATTGGGGCGATAAAGGCGCGTGCCAATACGATGGACATAAATTTCAGAGCTTCAATGAATATCACGGCTTGCAGTCCAACTATTGCTATAATATTGTAGAGCGCCCCAATGGAAATATTTACATCGGAACCACCAAAGGGTATTGCATTTATTATCCCCACAGCGGTAAAATCGAACCTCAAAAACCGTACAGCAATTCACCCGTGCGAGACATCGGCTTCCATGACGGGAATTTGCTTATTGCAGGAGATGGAGGCGTCTATTATATCCGAAACAACGGCTTATATCGGTTATCGATTTCAGAAGAAAACAAACTTGAAAATCTTACAACAATGGTTAATGCGATCTATTACGACACCGAAGAAAATCTCTTGTGGGCAGCGACGGATCGATTAGGCGTTATATCGATCGATATTGAGAAACAACTCCCGTTATTTGAGTTGAAAGACGAAAAACTCCAGAAAACTTATGAAATTTTAGGCTACGATCTGTATGAAAATAGTATTTTCGATCAAAAATATCCGCATGTCCGTGTAAAAGAGACAAAAAGCCTGCTTCCGATTACGAAATTAGTTATGCCCTACAGAGACGCCTCTACAAGACACGATAATCCGCAGCATCAGTTCGATATGAATATGACCAAAGGCGATTCGACGATATACAAGATAGAGAGCCTCCGGGAGCGTCATAAAATAATAATGAGCAGCATTAAACAGTTCGAAAGAGAAAATGAACCGGGTTTCTGGGAAGTGCAAAATATATATAAAGATTTAAATGGCGATATATTGGCGCAATCGGGTAATAAGGTTTTCCGATTCAACGGGTCTGAGTTCGAAGAATATACCGATATTTATACTCAATACATTAAAGAGGTTTATAATTCTTACTCCGATAAGGATGGAAACACTTACTTTATCGGAGATGAGGGGTGTCTGATTTTGAATGATAATTGCGAAAAGTTCTATAGAAATAACTTAGAGTTATATAAAACTTACATTGTTTTTGGTCTCAGGGATCGTCATAAGAATATCTGGTTATTCGGGAAGGACCAGGCTTGCATTTCTCAAATAACGACCGAGAATATATTTATTTTTAATGTTAAAGAAAAGTATGATTTAGGTATTGTTTTAAAAGCGCTAAAGGTAAGGGACAACGAATTATACCTCGTAGGCGCATCGGGACTGGGACATTGGAAGGACGCGGATATCTCGGAAATAAAAGTTGCCAAATATCCGCAGAATATAATCGACGCCGAGCTCGATAAAAATAACGATATAGTAGCGGTTACATCGAATCGCATATATCTAATCAAACCTGAAGAGCGCTCTGTAGTCCCACTATCCGGTAAGTTTTCAAAACATGAAGAAGCCGTTGTTATAACCAAGGATGTTTCGGAGAAAGTATGGATTTCCCTCAGCGGAAAAGTTTTTCATTGGGATGGAAAGAGCCTTGAAAATATTAAAGGGCTGAATATTAATCCCGGCAGTGATTTTACTGAGTATTTCCAGCCCAACATGATTTTCAGCGCTCCCGATACGAGTGTGTACATCGGAACCTGGCGAGGGATAATAAAAGTCAAAAATAACGACGTCTGGAAATACAAATTTACGCATATTCAATATCCCGATAATACAATTCAATTGCTGCCGAAAAAGAATTTACTTTATCGCATTTCCGCTTTGTGCGGCGGTATCGGACCTGACAGCGCTTATTGGTTTGGGACATTTGACACCGGAATTGTAAGAATTGAAGGCGATTCGATCAGGTCTTTCGATCACAGGCATAATGTTCCCACTATGCCATATTACAAGGTTAGTTCGGATCCGGACGGCAACCTTTACTTTCTTTCCGACTATCGAGTTATGAAGGTTGGTAAAAATGAGATCCAGCCATTTAGCCTGAACACAGAAAATAACGAAATAATTTACGATTTTCTAAAGTTAGACGCTGAGCGTAGTTTTCTTGTTACCAGCAAAGGCGTATGGATAGAAATGGGAAACACTCGATTTCGACTTGATCCTGAAATAGGGCTGCCGCACTGCCGGATTAAGCAAATCATACCGGTAAATGCCGATAATTTTATTTTAGTTCAGGATAAAAATCTCGTTTTAATTAAAGGCGATGACTTGCTGCTTAATCAGCCTCAGAACATAAAGCCGGTCATAACCGGATTGTGGGCGGGGAATTTTAGATTAAGCGTCGAAAACTCTTTAATTATGCCCAAAGGCAAGAGGTCGGTGCGGATCAGTTTTACATTGCCGGATTACTTCAATGAAAGCGTGCATCAATTTGCCTGGCAGCTCGAAGGATTTGAGGACGATTTCATAGAATATAATAAATATCACGAAGTTAACTATGCAAATTTGGATCCCGGCAAATATACGTTCTTTTTAAAAGCCAAGAATGGATATGGCATTGAAACCGAGTTAACGCAACCGATCAATATCACTATCCCGCCGCTGTTTCATGAGACTCTCTATTTTCCAGCTTTATTGGCGCTCCTGTTTTTAACTCTCATGTACACATTTTTTAAGATGAGAATCAAACAGATTAACGTTCAACGCATAAAACTCGAAAGTCTGGTTAAGCGGAGGACTGAGCAGCTTGAGGTCGCCATCGATGAGAAGGAAGACCTTATAGTCGATCTGAAGGAAGCTTTTGACAAAATAAAGGTCTTAGACGGATTAGTGCCGATTTGTGCGAACTGTAAGAAAATTCGCGACGACAAAGGATTCTGGAATCATCTGGAGAATTATATTTCGGAACATTCGAGCGCTACGTTTACGCATGGTATCTGTCCGGATTGTATTCAGAAACTATATCCCGAAATAACTGATGAAAAGAAATCAGAGAATTAGTGATTCGATCGCTCCGCCGCGCAACATGAACATAAACTTCTCTGGTAGGGCAGGCGTCCCTGCCTGCCAGTGCGCCGCGCAAGATCGAGAAGGCAGGCGGGTACGCCTGCCCTACCGGTATAATTTTTATTTTCCCA
>CAZWOY010000467.1:0-3470 GCA_964635255.1 uncultured bacterium | reverse complement strand
CTTCAGATAGAATGGGGGAGATTAAGCGGTCTATTTTCCCAGTAATTATTCATGACGCGAGCTTCGCCACGCAATATGAAAATAGACTCATTTTCCAACGTAAGTCGCAACCCCCCTGTATCCCCCCTTCAGATAGAATGGGGGAGATTAAGCGGTCTATTTTCCCAGTAAATATTGATATACTATTGATTGTAAAGAACTTATTTGATTGGCGTCCTTTCTCTTAGATATTCTATTAAAACTCATACAACCCTTCTCCCCCTTTCTAAGGGGGCTGGGGAATCCAAAGCTGGAAATGTGAATCTTAAAACAACCGGATCTGTTTTATAGAAACTCAATCAGGCAGACTTAAATTATCAAATGGGATCCAATCGTTGAAATTCGTTTGAATTCAATTTATTATTAATATATTTTGTAAAAACGCCAATTCGTTTTTACTTTCTATGGAAAGTTCGATTTTGAAAAACAAACGTCTTTGAGGAAAAAATGAGTCCAGTTCCGCGATCGACAAGGTATGCCGGAGAAGATAATGGACAACGAAAGCTCAAAACACGGCTGGATCTGCTGATTGCATTAATTGCGCTGCAAATTATTCTGTCTGTAGGCATCTGGTTGGACCTTCCGCATGAGCGGCAGGAGCCAAAGCAAAAACCGGCGGACACTTCGGAACCTTTGACTGAAGAGCGGGAGGGTCAGATTCAGACTGACGAGCAAAGTTTCGACAGCATGAATGAAACGCCCGCGCAGTCTGAGCCGGCGAAAATGACTGCCGAAGTCGAATGGTCGAATATTAAAATCGACGTTCTGAACGGCTGCGGCGTCCCAAGAATGGCGGCTCGGACTCGAGACTGGCTTGAGCGAAACGGATATAGTGTCCGAACCGCTGAAAATGCCGACAGGCATGACTATGCGAAAAGCCTGATAAAGGACCGAAGCGGCAATCTGAACGCCGCATTCAAACTGGCCGGCGCATTGAATATCGATCCCGATCAGGTCGATATCCTCGAAGGCGCTCCATCGGAAGTCGTCGATTTGACACTGGTAATAGGAAAGGACTATAAAAAACTGCCATTAGATGAGTGAAAGAAAAAGACCTGTTTTAGCGAGAACTGCCGCTCGAAGAGCGGCGGCTTTTTCATCCGAAAAGCAAGCGATCGATATCGTAGTTTTAGATCTTAGAAACATCACCGATTTCGCAGATTATTTCGTTATATGCTCCGGCGTCGTCGATGTGCATGTAAAAGCAATTTACGATCATGTAGATTCTGAAATGAGAAAAATCGGATGGAAGCCGCGCAATATCGAAGGAACGGACACCTTGAAATGGATTTTGATAGACTACATAGACGTCGTGATTCACATTTTTCAACCGGATGCGCGGGGTTATTATGCAGTCGAAAGGCTTTGGGGAGACGCGCCAAAAGTTAATGTGAAAGGCGTTACAGACTAAATGCAAAAAATAGAAAACATCATTGTCGAAAAAATACAGGAATATCTGAAGCAACAGCAGATTGAGAATATACCTGTCTCGCTCGAAATTCCTCGAAATCCGGAACATGGCGATTTATCTTGTAATGTCGCTTTGATTGCGAGCCGGAAAGTGAAGAAACCGCCGCGATTGTTTGCTGAACAGTTGGCGGAGGCAATTGAAGACGAAGTGTCCGGCTTGGAATCGGTTAAAGTTGCAGGACCTGGATTTGTAAATTTTGCGTTTAGCCGGGCGCACTATCAGCGGTTATTAGTTGATATTGTACAAAATCCTCAGGAATTTGGCGACAGCGACGAAGGCAATGGCGCGAAATGGCTGTTCGAATTTGTCAGCGCCAATCCAACCGGTCCATTGAATGTAGTCAGCGCGCGCGCGGCGTCGGTGGGCGATACGCTTGTCAGAGCGCTAAAAAAGCGCGGATACTCCGCTTCCAGCGAGTTTTACGTCAATGATGGCGGCAGGCAGGTGAAACTGCTTGGCGCGTCGGTCAGGGCGCGATTAAAACAGCTTGAGGACGATGCAGAATACGCTGAAATACCCGATGGAGGCTATCATGGTGAATATGTTGCGGATATGGCTAAAGAATGGCAGGCGGAACCGAAGGATATCGACTCGTTCGACGATGATTATACCGGCAAATGGGCTGCGGAGAAGATCAGAGACACTCAGGAAAATACGCTTAACCGGTTTAGAGTCAAGTTCGACCGCTGGTTTAGAGAAAGCGAATTATACGATGATAAAAACAGCAAATGGTTGTTCGATCCGGTAAAGCTGGGAAAAGAGGGCGATAAATCCTCGCAATGCACGATCAATCGCGCTGAACAGATTGTAAGATACTTAGAGAGCAGCCATCTGACCTATGTCAAGGATGGAGCTTTGTTTTTTAAAGCGTCGGAATTTGGCGATGATGAAGACCGGGTTGTCAGAAAAAAAGATGGCAATCTTACCTATGTTGTTCCGGATATCGCTTATCATCTGGATAAATTTAGACGCGGCAACGAAGTCGCGGTCGATATTTTAGGTCCCGATCATCATGGGTACATTAAGCGCATGGAAGCCGCACTTAAGAGCCTGGGATTACCGAAGAATTTTTTTAAGGTAATTTTACTGCAGCAGGTGAACCTTAAGCGCGGTGGAAAAGAAGTAAAAATGTCCAAACGAGCCGGCGTAGGCATAACCTTGGCGGAATTAATCGAAGAAGTGGGGGTCGACGCCGCAAGATTTTTCTTTCTCCTCCGGCGTACTTCGAGTCATTTGGATTTCGATATTGAGTTAGCGCGGCGTCATACTGAAGAAAATCCTGTTTATTACGTGCAGTACGCCCATGCGCGCATAAGGTCTATTCTAAGGCAGCCGGATGCGTTCGATCCCGAACCTGATGCGGACTTATCAGCGCTTTCTGAAAAGGAAGAGATCGACGTCATTAAATGCCTCGTGAAATTTCCCTGGACTCTTGAAGCGATTGTGAGGACGTTAGATCCACATCCGATCACTATTTACCTTATGGATTTGGCAAAGGTTTTTCATTTGTTCTATTCGCGGCATAGAGTTATAAGTGAGGATAAGAAACTCACTGTTGCAAGGCTAACGCTTTGCAAAGGCGCGGCGGGGATTCTGAAAGAAGGTTTGCGTCTGATGGGAGTCGAAGCGCCGGAAAGGATGTAACTCCTACTGGCATAGAAATGTAGAATTTTGATCCTTGAATTTGATATTCCTGTGAAGGATGGATTCCAGCTTTGCAGACGGTCGAAAAATGTGTACGAGAGCTTGCAGACGCCCTCGTCTGCAAGCTAAGTGTTTATTATTGCACGGCGCGTCAGCTTGCAGACGCCCTCGTCTGCAAGCTAAGTGTTTATTATTGCACGGCGCGTCAGCTTGCAGACGCCCTCGTCTGCAAGCTAAGTGTTTATTATTGCACGGCGCGTCAGCTTGCAGACGCCCTCGTCTGCAAGCTAAGTGTTTATTATTGCACGGCGCGTCA
>CAZWOY010000466.1:0-3480 GCA_964635255.1 uncultured bacterium | reverse complement strand
ATTGTTAAGGGGGCTTGCCCCCTTAACCGGGGTTTCAGGGGCGGCGCCCCTGAGAGAATTATTTTTCGAAAATTCGTTTTTTTCGAGATCGAACAGCAGATTGCGCGGATTGCGCAGATTTTTCCTTTCCACCCGGTGCGATGAATTCGTTTTAACTTTCGCACTTACGACTCGTTCCCACGCTCCCGCGTGGGAATGCATATCGACCATACATAGTTAATTATGCATTCCCACGCAGGAGCATGGGAACGAGTGAAATCCGTTTAATCTGTTGTGAATTAGAACTAACAGCAGATTTAACAGATTGCGCAGATATTCTCGTTCCCACCCGGCAGGATGAATTCGTTTTAACTTTCACACTTTCACACTTTCACACTTTCACACTTTCGCACTTCCAACCTTGACTGCCAATTCCAAAACCCTTAAATTAATTTCATGCGCCGCTTCAAAGACAAAACCTTAGAAGAGATAATTCACCGGATCGTCCAACGAGTCAATCCGACGAAAATCTATCTTTTCGGATCGCGAGCCCGGGATGAAAATCGGGAGGACAGCGACTACGATTTGGCTGTAGTTTATGACGGTAAAAAGGACCGGCGAATCGTCCAACTGGAAATTAACCGGATGTTTAATCCTTCGATTGGATCGATGGACCTATTTGTGTTAACCTCAGATTATATCGAAAATTACAAACACGTTGCTAACAGCCTGGCGCGTGAAATCGCTGAAAATGGCAGATTAGTATATGGATAAACGAACCGCAGAATATATAGATAAGTGGTTATTAAAAGCGGAACATGATTTGATAACTGCTGATACGCTGCTAAACTTAAAACCGTTTATAACTGACGTTGCCTGTTTCCATTGTCAGCAATGCGCCGAAAAATCGCTTAAAGCATATTTAGTAAAAGCCAATGTTCACATTAAAAAAACGCATGATTTGAAAGAACTGCTTGATTTATGCATTCCTTTCGAAGCCGGATTTTCAAAGTTACGATATAATATGGATTTTCTAAAAGATTATGCCGTTGCGACTCGCTATCCGGAAGAATTCCGAGAGATACCAAAGGAGGAAGCTAAAGAAGCTTTTAAGCTTGCGGAAGAGGTATTTCAATTTGTAAATGAAAAATTGAAACAGCGCAAATAGGGTAACGTGAATTTCCTGTTACTACTATGTGCATTAAATAGTGTACATACTCCTTGAGGCGCATAAACCAGAACTCGTTCCCATGCTCCCGCGTGGGAACGAGTTTGTAAAAAAGTACGCAGTAGGGCGGGCGTCCCTGCCCGCCGTGAGCTCGTTCACGAGTAGAGTTTAATCTGCAAAACCCGCAAAATCCGCCGTTAAGCCTTGCCCCATCCCTCACGCTTTTCCTAATTTCTCTTTTTATCCCTTAGCCGACAAATCAAGATAATCGAAAATGCACAAGCGAATCGCCGCCTTAGTTCTGTTTTTAGCCGCCGCATCGGTTTATGCGGCGCAGGAGTTTGAAATAGCCGGCTTTGCGCCCGATCCGACGGACTTGACCGCATTGGTGCAGCCTGAGAAGGACCTGGACGCCCGGAAATGCGCCGTGCTGCGCGTCGAGAGCGACGTCGTCGGCGAGCTCTATCTGACCGACGTTAAGGTCTTCAGGCGCATTAAACTCTCGCCCGGGATATTTAATTTTTACCTGAGTTTCCGCGAACGCTACGTGACCTTTACAGCGCCGGCGTATATGCCCTATACCTATAAGATTCCGGTGGAGATGGCGGAAGGGAGGGTTTATGTGGTAAAGGTTAAGAGCGTGGGGGACGGCGAGCGGGATAAGCTGCCGGTGATGTTTAAAATCGAACCTGCGGGGGCTGAGGTCGCTATCGACGGCGAGAGCGAAGACGCGTCGGGGAGCGTTAAGCTTGCCGTCGGCGAACACGGCGTCGTTATCCGCAAGGACGGCTACGTAACCGTTCGAGACAAGATAAACGTCGATGAAGACCATATTCTGTTCGAATACGAGCTCCAAAAGCCGAAGCTGTGCGTCGTGGAAATCTATTCCGATCCTGAGGGAGCGGAGGTTGCGATCGACGGCGTTAAATTAGCCGGAACTACGCCGATATCGGACTTTTTTAACAGCGGAAGATACGAAATAGAAATTTCCAAAGGCGATAAATATCTCCCCCAAACCGACAATATTTTCATCGATCCCGCCAAAGCGAAGAATACATTCAAGTACGATCTCGAGTCCAACACCGGCACAATCGAGGTCAGATCGACGCCGGAGGTCAATATGGAGGTCGCGCTGAACGGCAGAAGCGCCGGCACAACGCCGCTCACGCTGCGCGCTCAGGTTGCGGGCGAGTATCGAGTCGCAGGTTCGCACGAACTTTACACCGCAGAGGACATAAGTTTCACTCTGAAACGCAGCGAGACCTGCCGCGCCGTTCTGAAAGCCGATACGAATTTCGCCATTCTAACGATCAATACGACGCCGGGCGCAGCCGTTTACCTCAACAACAACCGCATCACCGATCTGAAGGACGTCCGCCTGTCGCCGCAGACGGTCGATATCCGCATCGAAAAGCCGAAATGCGAGACGGTTGCGGCTAAGGAAGTCCTCCGCCGCGGCGACGTTAAGACCGTCGAACTCTTTCTGAATGAGCAAACCGGAACCATCGCCGTGTCCGTAGATCCGCCCGGCGCTGAAATCGAGCTTGACGGCGACGCCGGCGAGCGTTATGACTCTAAGGGAACGAAAATCTTTGAAAAGATACCGGTTGGAACGTACGATCTGAAAGTATCAGCGCCGGAGCACAAGACGCAGACGAAGAAGTTGAAACTGGATCCGGATGAGACCATCAGAGAGAGAATCGTGTTGGAAGAGGGCCGCGACGTTTTAATCCCCGGTATGGAATTCGTCCGCATCCCGGCCGGATCGTTCGAGATGGGCTCGAACGATGGCGAGAGCGATGAAAAGCCGGTGCATACGGTTCAGGTTAAAGAATTTTATATGATGATGACGGAAGTGACCAACGCCCAATTTGTTGCATTTTTGAATGACGTCAAACGTCGCGGATCCGGCAATGAACCATGGTTTGAAACCGAATCGGAAGATGACGACAGCCATATTTTGGGAAGCGTCGGTAATTTCAGAGTTGAAAACGGATATGAAAATCATCCGGTAATAGAAGTTAGCTGGTATGTCGCAAAGGCATTCTGTGAATGGCTGAGTCGTAAAGACGAGAAAAAGTATCGTCTGCCAAGCGAAGCGGAGTGGGAGTATGCATGCCGGGCGGGAACGGAAACGAAATACTACAGCGGAAACAGCGAATCGGATTTGGGAAGAGTAGGTTGGTACCGCTCAAATTCAGGTGGTAAAACCCATCCAGTTGGGCAGAAAGAATCGAATAAGTATGGTTTACATGATATGCATGGCAACGTTTGGGAGTGGTGCGAGGATTGGTATCATAATAGCTATAGCAACGCCCCTAATAGTGGATCCG
>CAZWOY010000465.1:0-3483 GCA_964635255.1 uncultured bacterium | reverse complement strand
GTCATTCCAGCGAAAGCTGGAATCCATCTTCCTTCGGCGTTAGCGCCAGAACCGGCATGGATTCCAGCTTTCGCTGGAATGACTGCCCGTGGGCAACATACTGCCCGTGGGCATAATACTGCCCTTGGGCGAAATGTCGAACAAGAGTGTTCGATCTACTAACTTATAAAAACAAGAGTGTTCGACCTACTAACTTATAAAAACAAGGGTGTTCGAGCTGCTAATTTATGAGAACAAGAAGGCTCGACCCGCTAAACTCATGAGTGGGAGCCTGCAGCTTAAGCGAAATCCCGCAACAGAAAAGAAATTATTTAACATACACAACGGGGGCGATCAATCGCTCCTGTTTCTGTTCAATTATCAGATAGTATTGTCCCGACGCCAAATCTTTGAAACTTAGCGGGAGATTAAAGATCCCGGCGTTAACCGATAAATGACTAAATCTTGATATGGATCTGCCTGAATTATCAAACAGCGTCCATCCCAACTTACCCGAATGAGTGGTTTTTATCCTTACATTTATAAAACTGTTAAACGGCTGCGGATAAACGGATAAAAGTTGGATTTTGTGTGGAACGGATTTCGAATCGGAAGAATTATTCCTATCGATCCACAGCTCCTTAACAGCGTTCAAGTTATCTATCAAGTCTCCTATATTCTCCCCTGCGATCACTGCGAAGGTCAACGAGACCGATTCTCCGGGGGCAATCATAAGCTCTGACGCGCCTATAAGTTGGGAGTAGTCGGATGGCGCTAAATTTTCTGCATTTTCGAATCCGCTTTCCATCAGTTCAAATTTCGCCCGGTCGCTCCATCGATTCCATCTTCCCGAACTCCATTCGTTGAAATTATCGATCGCCACATGAAAACCGGTTTCAGCGCCGATTAATGCCGATCCGAAAACCGGAAACCCGCCTCCGCTGTGTTCGATCCAGCCGATTTTACTGTCACCATCCCACCGGCACCGATTATTGTTGGGCTGAACAATATCCCAGTCCAAAAACAGCGCCGCTCTGACTCCGGTCAGCGGATTATTTCCATTGTTAACAATTCTGTATTCCATCAAGGCGAAATCATCATAAGGCTCTTCCGGATAGGTGGTGCAAATCTGACTGACTTCGACGTCTAACGGATGACTCGCCCTATCATCGTCGTAGCTTGCGCGGCTGACCTGAACGCCCTCTCCTTCGGTCTCAAGCGCAAATTCGGGATTATTTGACGCAAAATCGAAACGGATATCCGAAGAGTCTCCAAAAGCGCAATCTGAAACCAGTCCAGGCGCTTTTCCAACCATAAAAGAACCGTGAAACAGCCCTGAAAGACCATTCTTGGGGAAACGCAATCCCGCGCCGATGTTTTCTTCTTTCCGATAATCAAAATAGCCCAAAGCGCCAAAATTTGTCACGGTGAAAGCTATCGATCCATTATTATGCGTAACATACGGCGGTCGTATATGCACTATAAACGGAAAAGTCTGCAGTGGAATTCCGTTTTCACTTAAAATTAAAACACACTCGACGGTTCTTCCCGAAGGCGCGTTGCGATGGATGCTTGCGATGAAAGGGCGATCTGCATTATTCGCGCTTGATCCCCCGGCAATTACGCCAAAATCATATTCGCCCCGATTAATCTGGAGGTAGTTATCCTCCGTAAAAATGCGACCGCGTAAATTTGACCGCCGGTTTAAGACATTGCGCAGCTCGAAAACGATATTTATCTCTTCATCAGGATCGAAAATTCCATCGTTATCTGAATCTTCGCCTTCGGTAATGATCGGATCATCAATTTTGAAACCGGAAAGGCTGTCTGATAAACAACGATAGAGATTCAGTCTCCCGGGAATCAAAGTATCTGCAAAATTCGAATTTAAGTTATCAATTTGATCAGCCGAAAAAGCCAGTTGCAAACGAAGTTGGTCTGCGTTCCAATCGGGATGATGCGACTTAAGAAGCGCCGCCGCTCCGGCGACGATCGGGGTTGCCATGGATGTGCCTGACAATACCCCATATTGATTGCCTGGCATGCATGATATGATCGACGCTCCCGGAGCCGCGATCTCTATCCAATTGCCGAAATTGCTGAATATGGCGAGTCTGTCGGCGGTATCTACCGCAGCGACTCCGATGACGGTTTGATAGGCGGCGGGATAATGGTCGAAATTGGACGAATTGCTGCGATTCCCTGCCGCAGCAACTATCAGAGCGCCTTGTTCCTGGGCGTAGTCGATGGTTATGCGTTCGATATTGGAAGGGGTATTGCTCCCCCAGGATAAGTTAATAATGTCTGCGCCCGAAGCGGCGGCATAAATAATGCCTTCATATCCGTACGTAATGGTTCTCGCTGAGCCGGCTCTTACCGCCATGTGACGGCAGTTCCAGCTAACTCCGGCTATGCCGTAGGCGTTATCGGTCGCCGCGGCGGCAATTCCGGCGACATGCGTGCCATGCGAGTCGTCATTTTCAGGGCGCGGATCGGGATCGTCATCGATGAAATCCCAACCATAAACATCATCGATAAATCCATTGCCATCGTCGTCTATATCGGCTTCGCCATTTAATTCGGGATAATTGATCCATCTGTTTTGAAAAAGATCATTATGGTCTATATCCACGCCAACATCTATAACTGCAATCGCAACGCTGCTGTCGCCTCGCGCAATATCCCACGCGGCGTCTGCGAAAATTTTATGCAGGCTCCATTGCAGTTGATATTCAGGATCATTCGGCGGGGCGTCGGTTCCTGATTTTGATGGCGGTTGAACATCGCAGGCATAGCGAATCGGGGATTTTTCGACCCAGACAACTCCTGATATATTCTTGATTCTATCAATCAGCGCATCGGATTCATTTTCGTTTGCGGCATTAATCCGAAAAATCCGGCTAAGGTGTGGATGATTCCGGCATTGGACGGGCAGTTTCAAAGGTTCGACTTCAGGTACGCTGGATATTGAAAAGTGGGAATTTGACAGTTTCGCCGTGAATTCAGCCTTTGGCAGTCCATCTGATCCGACCAGCGATTCCTGAATTTCGAAAATCACTTCACGGGCGATAGAATTATAAAATGGTAGAATAGCGAGGCAAAGAATCAGCATAAAATAAAATGCTACACGATTTTTCAAGGCTAAACCGTATTTTTTTCGATTCAATTTCAACTCCAGAATTTAACGACTGCCAGAAAAAGGATCTACTAAAAATTAACTCAACAATTCTAAGTTTACAAGTTGAGAACTATTTATTTCGAACAATATCGATTTTGGCGGTTAGTATTCCAAGTCAAACTACCCGCTGGGAAGGCAGATCCATTTCGTAATATTACAATGTGCAATAAATAGTGTACAAATTACCGGCTCGTTCCCACGCTGGAGCGTGGGAACGAGTTCAAAAATGTTATCCCTTAGTAGGGCAGGCGTCTCTGCCTGCCTGTTCGGACAGGCGTCTCTGCCTGCCTGTTCGGACAGGCGTCTCTGCCTGCCTGTTCGGACAG
>CAZWOY010000464.1:0-3493 GCA_964635255.1 uncultured bacterium | reverse complement strand
GCGCTTCAGCGCGCATGAGGCGCTCGGTACGCGCTGAAGCGCGCACTCAATGGGATAATTCCAAGATTCCATTTTCCCAGTAAATCCTGGAAATACTCCGCCAATCTTGCATTATCTGCCCTCTATCGCTAACTTATTAAGTGTACGTTAAGTTCGCCTCTGATTGGCGCAGATTCAGAATCTATTTCTTTAGGTATGTTACAACCTTCCGATATTCTTTTAACGCCATTTCCACGATCGGTCGCAATCAAATCCGGATATTCTGAATTTGGAACGGGACCTTTTGTGGTTAACGGCGTCGAATCCGCGGTTTTGGCTGCGGTAAATAAGTGCTGCAGGAACTTGGCTGCAATGAATCCACAGGATTCCGCACAGAATGTTGCGGATTTTCTGCGCGATCGTCGAGCGCTGAGTTTGCCGGCGTCGTCCGGAAATGAATTGTTCGTTCCTTATCAATCGACGGGCTCTGCCGGTCGAAAAGGACAGCCGCCGGAAATATCGGTCAGGTTGGCTAAGGGCTTCACCCCGCGGTTTCCTTCGAAAAAACAATACAATTATGGCAAGAAGGAAATCCGCAGCGAAACCTACCGGCTGGCTGTGCAGGATGGAAGTAATCCTAAGACGAGCGAACAGCCGAAAATAATAATCGACGCCGAGTCAGGAAACGGCGTCCGGTACGCCCTTTTTACTCTGGTGCAGCTATTTCGTCAATTCGGCAGGCGTATCCCGTCGATGACCGTCGAAGACGCTCCGGCTTTTCCGACGCGAGGATTTATGCTGGACATTTCACGCGACCGGGTTCCATTGCAATCTGAACTGCTGAAACTGGTCGATTTGCTCGCCTCGCTGAAATACAACCATCTGCAGCTATATACTGAACACACTTTCGCGTATGAAGGTCACGAGACCGTTTGGGAAAATTCATCACCGATGACCGCGGACGAAATCAGGGAACTGGACAAGTATTGCCAAGACAGAGGCGTTGCCTTAGCCGCCAACCAGAATTGCTTCGGACATATGCATCGGTGGCTGAAACACGAAAAATACGCGCATTTAGCTGAAACGACCGGCGAATGGAATTTCAACGGAACGCCGCGCACAGGTCCGTTCAGCCTTTGCCCGGTCGATCCGGGATCGATTGAATTGGTCGAAGACTTGTTAGGGCAGGCGCTCCCAAATTTCTCAAGCGGACTGGCAAACGTTGGCTGCGATGAAACTTTCGACGTCGGGCAAGGCAGGTCGAAAGAGATTGTCGAAGTGAAAGGCAAGTTTCCGGTTTACTGGGAATATGTTGAGAAAGTTATTAATATAGCGCGCAGGCAAAATTTCAGACCGATAATCTGGGCGGATATGCTGCTTTCCGAAATGCCGGACGGTTTTAAACTGCCGGCCGGCGTTATCCCGCTGGTCTGGGGGTATGAGCCGGATACGCCGTTTAAAAAATGGTGCGAAAGACTGAACGCTAATGCGCGAGACGTCTGGGTATGTCCGGGGACAAGTTCATGGCGCAGTATTACCGGAAGATCGTATGAAAGAACTTCGAATCTAACGTTCGCTTCAAAAGAAGGCGTCGAATCCGGAGCAAACGGATATTTAGTGACCGAATGGGGCGATCTGGGGCATCGCCAGCAATTTCCACTCACGCTGTTCGGTTTAGCTGAAGGAGCGCATTTTGCATGGAACACAAACGATATTGAGTCTGAAGGCGCGTTTTCACTGCATGTGTTTGGGGATTGGTCGCTTGACGCCGAACTTTCCCTTTCTGATATTGGGGATTTCGATTTGCATTTGAGATTAGGGCGTCATTCACTGGATATATTTGATAATGAATCGGTGAAAAACTCAACCCACCTGTTCAACGATCTTGAATCGCCGTGGGAAGATATCAAAACTGTGGAAAAACCTTTGTTTTGGGAAGAAATAAAGGATGAGATTGAAGAAATTGAGCGGAACAACTTTCATTTTGCCGATGAACAATTAGAATCGGAATTAATGCATATTTTAAAAACCACTCGATTCGCAGTGGAAAGAGGGATTATAAGACGCCAACACTATACGCCTCCGGATGAAGAAAGGCAGAGATTGAAGGAAATGATTTCGGAGATAATTGAGGAACATCGGGATTTGTGGCTGAAGCGGTCGCGTCCCGGTGGTTTGGAAGACAGTTGCAACTATTATGAGCGGGTTTTACATGAACTGGAATAATGGTCACATAAGTTTGCCCGGCAATATGGTTTTGCCCCGAACTTCCCCTCGAATGATTTTGGGCTGTATGACCGGAACCAGCATCGACGGTTTGGACGCGGCGCTTGTGCAAATTGAGGGTTTTGGATTGGATGTCAGAGTTGAAGCGGTCAAATGTTTAAGCCGTCCTTTCACGGAATTTGGCAGTAAACTTAGATATTTCGCGGATCAGGGCAAAATGTCCGCCAAAGAGATAGCGGAGCTCAATTTGGAATTCAGCCATTTTCATCTTGAAGCTCTACGTGAAATTAAATCCGAATTTCCCGTCGATCTTATTTCAATCCATGGACAGACGGTTTATCACCACCCTCCGGTAAGTTGGCAATTTCTCAATCCTGTACCGATTGCTTACGGGTTGAATACTCCGGTCGTTTACGATCTTAGGTCCGCCGATCTCGCTCACCGGGGTCAAGGCGCGCCTATGACTCCTTTGGCTGATTTCATCCTATACCGCCATCCAAGGCAGCGGAGGCTGATTATTAATCTGGGCGGATACTGCAATATTACTCAGATCCCTAATTGGCTTGGCAGCACAGGCGGCGAAGCCGATCTTCACGCCTGGATGCATTCCGTTAAAGGGAAAGATATCTGCTCATGCAATCAATTATTGGACAGGATTGCGCGGGAGCTATACGAGCTGCCGTTCGATCCCGAAGGGAAAAATGCCGCCAACGGGGAGATTATTCAAACCGCTTTCGAAAATTTGCACAAACTTCTTGTCAGGCAGGCTGAATCGGGTTTATCGCTTGGTACGGGCGACGAACTGTCTGAATGGTTCAGGGAGTTAAAGGATTATTGCAGCCCAAATGATATTTTGCGCACCGCGACCGAAGCCATTGCGGCAGTAATTTCCCGCCGAGGACCGGTAGATTGCCGGATATTAGCGGGAGGCGGAGTTAAAAACAAAACTCTGGTCGAAGGGATAAAGCGAAACTCAAGCGTTCCGGTTTATCTCAGCGATGAATTCGATATTCCATCGACTCACCGGGAAGCCGTGTGCATGGCTGTTTTAGGCTCCTTATGCTGGGACAGGATTCCGATTACTTTGCCGATGGTTACAGGCGTAATGGAAAAATTCGTCAGCGGCTGCTGGGTAGTACCATAATAATCGCTTAATCACCTAATCACAAAATTACAAAATTACAAAATCACTTCGCCAAAACCATCTTCCGTATCCGCCTTTCCCCCCCGGCGTCCAAAACCGCAAAATAAAGCCCCGCCGCCGCTTCCGATCCATCCCACGAAAACA
>CAZWOY010000463.1:0-3502 GCA_964635255.1 uncultured bacterium | reverse complement strand
ATTTTGCCAAGGAGCCTGTCCGGAACGCAGTTCGATTTCTTCGATTAACCGTTTGCGGTAATTGTCAGAAAGAGTCTTATCTTCGACCTGAGATGCAAATCCGCAATAACGGCATCGCTCTGCGCAGAAGGGGTAGTGGACGTATAGGCTGAAATCAGGCATTTAATAAAATAGGTTTGCAAACCGGCAAGTTTGCAAGTTTCCAAGCGTGATTTGTACTTTGTGGTTGTTTTTTATTCTAAGAATAATCGATAATTTCCGTCAATTTCCATCAAAATCGCTTGTTACTTGAAGAGCGGCAATCCAGCGCTTGAAAGATAGATTAAAGTGTTGTATATTTAACGAAACCTTAAATTTTCTCAATCGTAATTTTGGACTCCGTATTCCGCCTGTGCGGAATCCTGCCTGCGGGAAAATCCTGTGGGGCGGATTTGTCTTTGAAAAAGAGGAACTTAGTAAATATGCTCGAAATACGCATTCACAGCCGCGGTGGGCAAGGCGGCGTAGTCGCAGGCAAACTTTTAGCGATCGCTCTGTTCAAAGAAGGACGTCACGTACAGGCATTTCCAACTTTCGGCGTCGAAAGACGCGCCGCGCCGGTCAGGGCGTTTGTACGATTCGACGATAAACCGATCCGCATAAGAACCCAGATATATACGCCTGATCATATTGTAATCTTGGATCCGAGCTTGATTATTATGGAAAAAGTAACTGAAGGTCTGAAAGAGGGCGGAACCATATTAATCAACACCGAAAAGAAACCGGAAGATTTCGATTTCGACGGAAATTTTAACGTCGTAACCGTGAACGCTTCAGCCATAGCCGTCAAGAACGGTTTAGGCTCCGTAACCCAGCCTATTGTGAACACTTCAATTTTAGGCGCGATAGCTAAAATCCTGAAAATCGTAAAAATAGAATCCGTTATCGCCGCCATCGAAGAGGAAGTTCCCGGCAAAGCCGCCGCCAACGCCAATGCTGCGAAAGAAGCTTATGAGGTTGCTCCCGGGTAGTGTGAACCGGAATGGACGATAAAAATCACGAATATCCCTTTGCGCCGATTAAATCGAGCTACACTGCGCAGAAAACGAAAGCCTGGCATTATAAGGCGCATCCATACTATACTAAACAGCCATCGAACGTTGTAAGCGAATACATAAACTATTTTTGCCCGAAGAATGGTCTGGTTGCAGATCCCTTCTGCGGAAGCGGCGTTACGGCAATTGAAGCATTGGTAAACAGGCGTCGCGCTATTGCCATCGACTTGGAACCATTAGCTGTTTTTATTACTAAACAAACTTGCCGTTCACCGGTAAATTTAGACGACTTTACCGCGCGGTTTATGTCTATTAAAGAATCGTTGACAGAACTCGCCGGGTTTGTCAGAAATGCAAGCGATAGTGAAATTAACTCATTTGAAATAAAGAAATGGTATCCTAAAAACATACGGCTGCCATTAAACGCCGACCGCAACTTCGTTGAAAACCTTTTTTTTAAAGATAATCTCATTATTCTTGCCTATTTGCACGACGAAATCCGCAAAACGGATAATAATCAAGTTCGAGATTTACTCTTATTCGCTTTTTCCGGAATTCTTCACCGGGCGAGTTTGACCTATATCGAATGGCAAGGAAGCGGCGGACATAGTACAATATTTCAGCAATATCGGTATTATGTCCCGAAGGTTCCCGGCAAGTTGGACGTCTGGGGATTGTTCGAAAGGAAATGCAATAATCTTAAGAAGATAAAAGAACAATCGAATAAACTCATCGGCGATTATTTCGAAGAGGGTTCTACATTCAACGCCTACTGCGATTCTGCAGAGGAATTGCTAAAATACACCGGCGAAAAAAGCGTTGACTATATCTACACAGATCCACCCTATGGAGCTCACATTTCTTATTTGGATTTGAGCGCAATTTACCATGCATGGTTAGATTTTGACGTCCCGGAAGAAAACTATAAAAAGGAAGCCATCGAAGGCGGAGACCTGAAATTAGATGAATCGCACTATCTTAATTCACTGCAGAACGCATTCGAGCAAATGTTCGTATCATTGAAAGATAACGCCTGGTTGTCTTTGGTTTTTATGCATAAAAAGACAAGTTTATGGTACTCGATCAGGGACGTCATGAGATATATAGGATTTAAATATGAAAATACTGTGGTCCAGCCTTTATCATGGGCTTCGTGGCACAAAAAAACAAATCCCTTGAAAGTGTTGGGCGACAGCTTGATTGTAAACTTCAGAAAGAGTCCGCAAAAAAGTTTTTCGAAACCGCTCGCGCGCCCACTGGCAAATATCATTAAAAATGTAGCTGAGCGAGTGATCTATAAAAATGGAGGCGCAACGACAGAGGAAATCATTCGCGAGGTTATCCCCGATCTTTTCGAAAACGATATGTTCATCGATGCAGCATCGACCAAAGTGGGAGACTTTAATTCAATACTCCAAAGCGACTTCGATAGAGATGAAAATGACCTATGGCAAATCAGAAAAGAAAGAAAGGTCGGAAATTTCATTCCGCCTAAAATACGAATACAGTACTACCTTGTTGGATACTTAAAAAGGCGGGAAAAAGCAACATTTGATGAAATTGTTACAACCATATTGCCTTTGTTAATTAATGGACACAAGCCTACCCGCGAGGATATTCTCGATGTACTAAAGGAAATTGGATATTCCTCAGATAATAAATACTGGCAGCTTAAGGACGATAATTTTATATCGACGCAAGCGGAACTGCCGCTGATTGCCAAGTCAGAAACATCAGAACTTGAACTTTACGAGAGTACAATTCACAACCAACATATTTATCGACTTGCAATTATGTGTCAAAAGGCGGGATTCATCCCGTTTATTGGTAAACGCGAACGAAATGATCCAATGTTATCCATTCTAAAAACACAAAGAGATTTTACTGCAAAGATACCAAAAGAAGATCGCTCGCGCATAGAACAAATAGACCTAATATGGCTCGATAATAGCGGAAAATCTTATTGGGCTTTTGAAATAGAAATGCATACCTCGATCCTTAGCGCTCTGGAAAGATTTACATTCTTACTAAAGATTGAACCCAACATAGGTAGAGAACATCGCTTAACGGTAGTTTCCCCCAAATCCAGGACCAGAAAGTTAGAGAAAGAACTTACAAGCTCTTCTTATATAGGGCATCCGCTTTATCTGGAGAATAAAATTAGTTATTTATTTACCGAAGAATTAGAGGTTCTGTTCAAAAGAAGTCAAAAAGCTGCGATCGATATTGTCTTGGAGTTAGAAAAGTCAATAAAAATGCCACGGATTGAATGATAGATACTTTAATACGTTATTATTTCACAAGTAATTACTCTTGAAGCAAGCTTCACCACGGAACATGAAAATAGACTCATTTTCTGACGTAAGTCGCAACCCCCCTGTATCCCCCCTTCAGATAGAAGGGGGGAGATTATGCGGTCTATTTTCCCAGTAAATAGACTCATTTTCTGACGTAAGTCGCAACCCCCC
>CAZWOY010000462.1:0-3543 GCA_964635255.1 uncultured bacterium | reverse complement strand
ACGCATAAGCAACGACTCGTTCCCACGCTCCAGCGTGGGAACGCATAAGCAACAAATCGTTCCCACGCTCCAGCATGGGAACGCATAAGCAACAAATCGTTCCCACGCTCCAGCATGGGAACGCATAAGCAACGACTCGTTCCCACGCTCCAGCGTGGGAACGCATAAGCAACAATTCGTTCCCACGCTCCAGCGTGGGAACGCATAAGCAACGACTCGTTCCCACGCTCCAGCGTGGGAACGAGTTTGTAAACTTCCTTATTCTCAACGCGATCAAGAACATAGTATGTCGTTGATTACACGAAACTTACCTGAATTATTAATCAAATTGACTATCGGGAATGAAGCGCTTTCGCGGAAAGATTGATACGAGGTTATCGCTGAACTGGCAATGCAGCCCGAAATCGCAGGATCCGGGCTGCACCCCATTTCATGCTTCGCGGCTTTGCGCCAATGTTACTGATTCATCCGTTTAAAGAATTCAGCATTGGTCTTGGAAGCCTTGATGTGTTCAAGCAGGAATTTCATCGAATCGATGGAATTGTAATCAGAGAGTATATTGCGCAATGCATGGACTCGCGCTAAAGTAACGCTGTCCAGAAGCAGCTCTTCCTTTCGAGTGCCCGAACGATTTATATCGATAGACGGGAATATCCTTAAGTCCGAAAGCTTCCTGTCCAGCATAAGCTCCATATTTCCCGTACCCTTGAACTCTTCAAAAATAACTTCGTCCATCCGGCTTCCGGTATCGATCAAGGCGGTGGCGATAATCGTCAGGGAGCCGCCATCCTCGATGTTTCTCGCCGCGCCGAAGAATCTCTTCGGTTCGTACAGCGCCTGAGCATCGACGCCGCCGGATAGAATTCGTCCGGAATGAGGCTGCACCGTGTTGTGAGCCCGGGCGAGCCGGGTGATCGAATCGAGCAGGATTACGACGTCTTTTCCGAATTCGACGAGGCGCTTCGCTTTTTCGATGACCATGTTCGAAACCTGAATGTGACGTTCAGGTCGTTCATCGAAAGTCGAACTTATCACTTCGCCATTGACGGTTCGCTCCATTTCCGTAACTTCTTCAGGACGCTCATCGATCAACAGTACGATGAGAAAAGCGTCCGGATGACTGTCTGAAATAGCATTGGCGAGTTTTTGCAGCAGCATCGTCTTGCCGGTTCGCGGCTGAGAGACAATTAAGCCGCGCTGTCCCATCCCGATCGGCGTAAATATATCCATGATTCGCATCGATGGATTGCTGTCTTTTGCTTCCAGAACGAATTTCGTTGTTGGGAAATAGGGCGTCAGATTGTCGAAAAGGATCTTTTCGCGCGCATCCTCAGGACTTTCAAAGTTAACGGCTTCTACCCGGAGGAGTGCGAAAAATCGTTCCGAGTCTTTCGGCGGTCTGATTTGCCCGGAAACGATATGTCCTTTGCGTAAACCAAACCGCTTAATCTGGGAGGGCGAAACATAAATATCATCCGGTCCCGGCAAAAAGTTAGATTTCGGCGAACGTAAAAAACCGTAGCCATCAGGCAGCACTTCAAGCACTCCATTGGCAAATGCAAGACCTATGGTTTCGGATTGTTTTTCTAAAATTTTAAAAATCAAATCCTGCCGTACCATTCCACTGTAAGCAGGAATTTCAAGCTCACGGGCGATTTCGTTGAGTTCCGAGATCTTTTTTTCCTTCAATTGCGTCAGGTCTAAAGCCTGGCTGTTAATAACATCCAGATCACTCCTGCTCGGCGTTTCCTGCTCACTAATGTAATCTTCCGCTTCCTTAGGATCTAAGGGAAGATTCAATCTGTTTGGAGACGGCTGCTTTGATCGAGTAGTTCTGGGAGAACCTCTGAAAGAACCGTTTCGCGTGTTGTTTGTGCGATAATCTGAATCGCTGAAATAATCTCTGTCTTTCACTTCTCTACTTTTAGTTTTATGTCAATTATTTTTCTTCAAATTTGTGTTCTTTGCGACGTAATGACTGCATCCCGCCTTCAAGAATAAAGCGTTGACAAACAAAACTGACGCTAAAAAAAAACCGGGAGCGAAGATGCAGTTGGATTCGGGTTGTTCAAGATCGGATTTTAATTAACTATGTTGTCGATCTTTTCCCTGCGTACATTTATCAATCCGGCGCCAAAGAACAGTTTTGCCATTTTTTTTATCTTCCTTGGCATATCGGTCACATAACATCGAACTGAACCTTTGCCATGAGTCTTTATCAATCCCTCGATGAGCAATTTCTTTTCAACTTCCTCTGCGGTAGATTCCGCCGAATCTATTAATTTTACTTTATCTCGAAGCATTTGTCTTAGCGCCGGCTTGAACAATGGGTAGTGGGTGCATCCCAATACTAATGTATCTATTTTATGCCGCATTAATGGTTTCAAGTAATCGGATAAAATCATTTCGACCACAGGACCATGCAGCCTGCCCTCCTCCGCCATAGGCGCCAGCAATGGACAAGCCCGGCTCCAGACTTGAACCCCGGGCGATAGTGCGATCAGTCTTTTTTGATACGCCTTAGACTGTATCGTTGCGGGCGTGCCGATTATACCTATTCGATTGTCTCTTGTATTTGCAAGCGCGGCATTAACTCCCGGTTCTAAGACGCCGATCATTGGAGCGCGCAGCAGGTCTGAAAGATCCTGAAGCGCAACGGCGGAAACTGTATTGCAAGCCGCAACTATTAATTTAACGCCACGATTTAAAAGGAACAGAGCGCATTCGAGCGCGTATCTTTTCACTGTTAAGCGGGATTTAACGCCATACGGCACTCGAGCCGTATCGCCCAAATAAAGTATATCTTCACCAGGCAGTCTTTTATGCAAAGCTTGCGCAACCGTTAGTCCGCCAATCCCGGAATCAAAAACACCGATGGGCTGATCATTCAGTTGACTCAATTTACAAAGATCCTATTATCAACGAACCTGATAAAACAAATCGTTGTATCAGCAAAACTATCATTATGTTTTTTGTATTGCGGTCTAAGCAAAGGTACAGATTCTGAAATCTGCGGCTTTCTTGGATAGAATAAAAGTGGAATCTAATCGAATAGAATCCGATTAGCGAGTATCACTTTCTCAGGCCTGCCAACTCGGTTTTCACGACCGCAATAAGAAAATACGCACCTTTTAATTCTTTGTCAATATATACTTACGATTTTTACAAATGTTTATCAAGAATTATATTGCTCTTGTTTTTTATCCAGATTGAAGATCGATTTCGATGCAGAATCGCTTTTTAGGGAATAAGCCATCGCCAGCAATACCTACCAGGCAGGGCGATGGGAATCCGTCAAATTAGAATTGCATAAGCGACCGGTTGCCGAATCCGAAATTCCGGAACAATCAGGATTGTAAAAACGGGTCTGACTCTCGCTTTCGTTATTGAAAAAGCGATTTCCTGTTTGTTTTCTGATTCGTTATACTCAAATTCTCGCTTAAAGGTTTCATTTAAATAAACTTCAATCCAAGCTGCGTTGCAGCGGCTTATTATTAATAAGCGCATAAAATAGTTTTATCTTTTGGGAGATCAGTTGTTTTG
>CAZWOY010000461.1:0-3549 GCA_964635255.1 uncultured bacterium | reverse complement strand
GTAGGGCGGGCGTCCCTGCCTGCCAATGCGATCCAGCAGGGCTGAGAAGGCAGGCGGGGACGCCTGCCCTACCGGTGGAATTATTTTCCCAGTAACACGATAAAACGACGAACTAAGCGCTGAAACTTCATGGATCGAGGCATTAAATTTTTGAATACCGATGAACATTTTTTTAAGGTTTAATCGCCAGTTTGTTTTGAACATGTAATTTTTAAGGATCTTTCATGACTTTAGAAAAAGCAAAACCTGCTCTTTATTCACGATCGACGTTCGCGTTTGGGACGGCGGCCCTTATGGTCGCACTCGCGCCTTTTTTTGCCAGCGAATACACCGCTATTCCATTCATCATACTATTCCTGTTTCTTCCCGTAGTTTCGGGATTGCTTTCCCTCGCTTCCCTTTTGTTGGCTGCGGTAAAAAAGATCAAGTTCGGAAATGAACAGGCGCGTAAAAAAACGCACTCCATCGACCATATTCTTTTCAAAATTGGCTTTACAGAAGCTATAACGGCATTAGTAATTTCAATATTTTTTGTAATCTCTTTCATAAATTTTAGAAAAACTTCCACATCGATGGAAAGTTCGCCTGTCGGTGAAATACAAGTACATTTTTACGGCAGTGATAGCAGCGATGAAACTGGCGTCGAGAGTATAATACTGAGTGATTCGACAATTCTGACGACAGGAATCAGAAAATCAAATGCTTTCAACGAGCCCTATAAATTATTGTTGACTAAGTCAGATATTAGCGGGAATTTGATTTGGCAGAAAGAATACAGCGGCAGGAATGGGCATCTTTGCAGGTCTGATAATAATGTGATGTTTGCCTCGTTAACGGAATCGAATGAGAAAAATAGTGCGTCGAATCTCACGATAAGGATTTTAGATAATAACGGCGGCATATTAAAATTAAGTGAATTCCCGGTCGATAAAGACGCGCAAATCCTTGACTGTATTCAATCTTGCGAGGGCGCGTTTTATCTTGCCGGAACGGTTCAACCGGATCACTCGAACCGGAGTGTTTATAGCTTCCTTTACAGATTAAACGACGCCGGCGACAGTCTCTGGTCGAGAAAACTTGACGCCGGGAAAACCGGTGAATTAATGTGCGTGGGTTCCGTATTGACAGGCGGCGTAGTTTCTGTGGGCCTGAAAAACCAAACGGATCGATATGCAAATAGTTTTACATTGACGAAAATAAATCAGGATGGAGCGGTATCTGATTCGCTGAATATTTTTTTGACTAACCTGACAAACGTATCGGATATTGAAATGATCGAAACCGGTGGTTTTGTCATTACGGGCAATAAAATATCAGATGAGAAGACCCCTTGCGGATTCATAATGGAAATTCAGCCTAATGGCAAGACCGTCTGGAAAACGGAATTTACAAGTGAAATCGATCATTTTCTGACAAATCTCGAACAAATAGACGAATTTGGTTGGTTGGCGACCGGGTGGGCGCCGCAATCAAAATCCGTGATTAATCTCAGCGGGGAAGGTGTAGAATATTGGGAGACATATTTCATCGGCGTCATCGCCGGTGATGGGTCCGAATATTTCTCTTTTCATGGCGGAAAAGAAAACTTCATAGCCTGGGATCTTAAATCGATTGATTTCAATCGCTGGATAATAACCGGTTTTGGCGGTAAAGGCGATCACAGCGAAAATGGCAAATTAAGTGATTATGACGTCGGAATAATAGATTATAAACTTAAAACAGAGGATTTTTCCGGTCGGTTAAATCCACAGCGCTAAATCATTTTCTTCTTTTATGTGAATTTATTAACTTAATTGATTAAAGTTTAATACGTAACATTGGGACAAGCAGCCTAATGCTCAAACAAATACGCAGAATACTTCTTGCGGGATGGATGAAAGGGCAAACCTGATCGGACATAACAGCATTTTTGTTTAAGAATGCAGAAAATTGTACTATGCGCGATTCAGACTGTGCGAGAAGAATCTACAGGAAGTTCCAAACGCCCCCGTCGGCATGCTCTCGCGTTGTATTTTCTAACAGTTTGAATTGGCAAATTCGCTAAGATTGAAATCGATCCGAAGTGCATTGTTTGCACGAATACAGGTTGAGGATCGAAAGCTGCTTTACGCAGCGCGCAAATTATTCGCATAATAGACACATCCATCATTTGGAGGCAACATGTCATACACAAGTAAAGTATCGATAAAAGATACAATTCCGACAATTGGCAAATACTCGATAGCGGATGCTTTCGAATTTGTTTTAGATATCGAAAAGAGTCATGGATCATACATGTCAGATGTATTGACCGGTAAAGAAATCCTTGATTTTTATACGTGTTTTGCTTCAAATCCGCTCGGCTTTAACCATCCTAAATTGCAGGATGAGAATACACTCGAAAAGCTGCGTTTGGCTGCAATCAACAATATTACAAATTCGGATTTGTACACGGATCTTAAATCCGAATTTATTGTGACCTTTATGGAAAAAGCCGCTCCTCCGTACATGAAGTACATTTTTACGATTGCCGGTGGAGCTTTGGCGGTGGAAAACGCCTTGAAAGCTTCGTTCGATTGGAAAACAAAAACCAATCATAAACAGGGCGACACTCTGAACCACGAACTTAAAGCCATGCATCTGAAGAGCGCTTTCCACGGTCGAAGCGGCTATACGATGTCTTTAACCAATACGGATCCAGCAAAGACAGACTGTTTCCCGAAATTTAACTGGCCTCGCATCGACAATCCCTATATTGTTTTTCCGGATGAAGGCGCGAATCACGACGGCTTAATCGAACGGGAGAAAAAAGCGCTCGAACAGGCGAAACACGCCTTCCTCGCGCATCCGAACGATATAGCTTGTTGTGTTGTCGAACCGATTCAAGGCGAGGGCGGCGACAACCATTTCAGACCGGAATTCCTGAGGCAATTGCAGGATCTGTGCAATGAAAACGACTGTATGTTTATCGTCGATGAAATTCAGTCCGGAATGGGTATAACCGGTAAAATGTGGGCGTATGAGCATCTTGGAATCGAACCGGATATGCTCTGTTTTGGAAAAAAATCACAGGTTTGCGGTTTTGTATGTTCGGATAAAATCGACAGTATCAACGATAATGTCTTTAACGTTTCAGGTCGTATAAATTCGACCTGGGGCGGCAATCTGATCGATATGGTCCGCTGCGCCCGTTATCTCGAAATCATCGAGGAAGATAAACTTCTGGAAAATGCGGCGAAAATGGGCGGTTTGCTGAAAAGCATCCTGACCGAAATTCACCGGGATTTTCTGGAAATAATTTCAAACGCGCGCGGCAGCGGTTTAATGTGCGCCTTTGACGTTATCGACGTCGAGCTCAGGAATACGATACGCAATAAGTGTTTCGACGAAGGCATGCTTATTCTGCCTTGCGGAACGAATTCGCTGCGTTTCAGGCCTGCATTGAATATTGGAGAGGATGACGTCAACAAAGCCGGTGATATTTTAAGAAAAGTAATTTCGCAGTTTACGCACCAGTAAAATACTATCTGAATTACCGGGAAAATAACGTTCCTTACGCAGTCATTCCAG
>CAZWOY010000460.1:0-3554 GCA_964635255.1 uncultured bacterium | reverse complement strand
TATCTATAGCATAAAACTGTATAACAATATTTTACAATCATTATTATACATTGATTCTAATAGACTTTTAGCCTAAAATACCAGAAATGCAGTTTCAACATGGAGCGGAGTGCATGGTAGATTCTTTAGACAGACAGGAACAGAGTTTGAACAAAAAATATATCTGGCTGATTCTGATTTTTGCAGCGGTTGTAAGATTGGCGCACTTGCTGTTCATTCAAGGAACCGACCTTGTAAAAATACCGATCATCGACAGCGCCTTTTACCACCTCTGGGCGGCAAACATCAGCCAGGGGCAATTTATCGGCGACCGGATTTTCTTTATGAGTCCGCTGTATCCGTATCTAATGTCGATAATTTACGCCATATTCGGAGCAAAGCCGTTCGCGGCAATGATCTTTCAAATTATCCCCAGCGTTGCGACGGTATATTTTATTTACTTAATAGGCAATCGTTTAGCCGGCGCGCGCACGGGCGTGATCGCGGCGCTCTCTGCGGCGGCGTATGCGCCGTTTATATTCTATGATGGAACTCTGCTCACCACTACGCTGAAAGTTTTCCTCTCCGCAATTATCGTCTATCTGACGATTATTACATTAGGAATCGCGAAATCGGAATCGGGGAAAATTCCCGGAAATATACACTTTTGGCTGCTTGGATTCGTAATCGGGTTTTCAGCCTTAGCCAGACCGCTGGTTTTGATCTTCGCGCCATTTCTGATTCTTATGTTTTTCCGAACTTATGATAAAGACTGGTTGAAAAAATCAGGAACGGTCATAGCCGCCGTGGCGATCGTTTTAGTACCGATTGCGGTTAGAAATCTGATCGTCGGGCAGGAATTTACGCTCACGACGTCTTCAGCCGGCATGAATTTATATGCCGGCAACAATCCCGATGCAACCGGACTTTATTGGGAAGCGCCGTTCCTGTCCTCCGTCGAACCCTGGTATGAAGACGAAGACTATCGGAAAACAGCCTCCGAAGCGGTCGGACGCGAGCTGACCACCCGTGAAGCCGGCGGCTACTGGATGCGGCAGGCTCTGGACTGGATAATTAACAATCCGGGTGAATATTTGGCTCTGTTAGCGCGAAAAGCCTATTATTTCTGGAATCAAACCGAATTCGCAAACAATATCAGTATCTATACCGGCAAAGAGCTCTCCCCTATCCTCAGGTTCAATATTATCGGTTTCTGGCTGATAGCGCCACTGGGACTGGCAGGATTAATACTTTTATGGCGGAACAAGGGCTGGAGGCGGGCTCAGATTCTGTGGCTATGGATCATAGCCTACTTCATCGGAGCTCTGCTGTTCTTCGTGGCGTCCGAATATCGAATGCCGATCCTGATCGCTTTACATGTCGGAACAGGATTTTTCATAACAACGCTCATCGACCGAATACGCGGCAGAAAAACTGAATTAGCCTTGCGCGCCATCGTTCTTGCGTTAATCTTCATGCCGTTTGTAAACTTTAGAACCGATTTTGTGAGCGGCGGTCAAAATGCCAGGATGGATTTTTTCAACTACGGCAACACGCTGTTGGCTCAAGGAAAATTCAAAGAAGCGATTGAACGGTTCAAAAAAGCCCTTGAAATCGATCCTTATTTTGCGGAGGGACTGCTGAAGCTCGCAGAAACGCATTACCGGATGGGCAATACGGAAAGAGCGATTGAAATTGGGAAAAAAGCCGGGCTTGAGGATCCGGAAAGCATCCTGCAGATTATCAAAGGCGGCGCTATCAAGGAAGCGTATGCTTTACTGAACGAGGGTAAATTAAATCAGGCGATGGACGAATTTATCGCCGCCGGCATGGATCCCGCCGAAGCCGCCGCCGAAACGACTCGCATCAGCCGGATGAAACGCGCCCAGCAGGCTTTTGAACAAGGCAATCGCGCTGAAACTCTCCGCCTGTTCAAAGAAGTGCGAAAAAGCGATCTGGAAAAAGCCGGCGCCACCGATCCTTCGATTTCGTTCAATATCGGATTCCTTCTGTGGCAGATGGGCGAAACCGATTCCGCGGAGGCTTACACCGCTGAAGCCCTCGAATTGGACAGCATGAACGTCCACGCCGCCTATCTCATGGCGCGCATCTACAACGCCACCGACCGGCGCGAGGAAGCCGAACGGTTGATTCAGCGTGTGAATCCCGACGCCGAGGGAGCTAAGCGGGTCCTTAACGAAGTGCGCACCGAGATGGATTCATTACTCGCTCTCGGGCGTTTTGAGGAAGCTCTTGAAACTTACGCTCGCTACGGTAAACTCGGTTTCGAGATCGATCCGGAAGATAAATTCCGGATCGGTCATGCTCAAGTTGAAGCCGGCAACCTCGAATTGGGCTTGCGGCTGTTGACCGAAGCTGAAGACGCCTTTGAACAGGATCCCAACCTGTTTTACTATCAGGGAATCGCCTTATTCCGGCTTGCGAGATTCGATGAAGCCGTCGAGGTTTTCAGAAAAGCGATCACCGTCGATCCTGACGCGGTCGAACCGAGACTGAAATTAGCTCGCATATACCTGCTGTCCGGCAAAAAGGAAGAAGCCTGGCGGGAGCTGGAAGCTATCGGGCACCTTGAGATTCTGGATCCGAAAGTGCGGGAAAAATTCAACGCGCTTTATGATTCCGTTAAAGCGATTTATTAGTCAAGGGAGGGTGACATGGGATTCCGATATACATTAGTCTTCAGCCTTTTTCTATTCGCAACAACCGTCGGCGGCGGAACTTTCGTCATCTACGCCCGTTTCAGGGAATCGCAGATGAAATATTTCTATATTCTGACCTACGGTTTATTTACCGGATTCTTGGGCTATTATCTTTTTCCGGCAACCACAAATGAGCGTTTCGGCATAATTGTCTTCCCGTTGATCTTCTTCCTGATATTGTTAGGCGTGACGCTTAACAGGAAAACAGCGCGCCAGGTGCCTGCTCAATTGCAAGCGATAGCCTTTGCAACTCTGTGGATATTAGCGATCTATTCGCTCCTGAACGGCTTCCTGTTATCGGCTCAAGCCACGCAGCCGGCGTCCCAGCTAATTGTAGCGATAACGGGCATAATCCAGAAACTAATCGAAATATTTCTTATCATTTCCTTGTTGAACATAATCGGCTATCCGCAAAATAAAACAATCGCCGCAGTCTTCATTTATTCACTCCTGACTCCGCTTACTATGTGGATAGTCTGGGCGGCAAAGCTGCGCATATCTCCGGAGCGCCTTACCGGTTTTATGTACGCCGGATTGATAATGTACTTGTTAGTGACTGTATTTAACCTGCTCTCGGTAGGTTTACTTCCCCGCAAATGGCTCGGTCCGGTGTTAGCCGCGATCGGAGTTTGGATAATGAGTGGATTGATTAGTATAATATAACCGGACAGGACGGAAACGCTGTGTTCCCTGCGCGCCAAGCTTTACGACAAATACGAAGGCGCGTACACGCAATTAGACGTCCAATGGCTGAAGCGTGGGAACGAGTCGGTAATTTGTACACTATTTATTGCACTTGGTATTACTAAGTGCAGTAAAAAGTGTCATTGCGAGTCTGCCTTTAGCAGACTAAGC
>CAZWOY010000459.1:0-3574 GCA_964635255.1 uncultured bacterium | reverse complement strand
CGAGAACCGGCCTGGATTCCAGCTTTCGCTGGAATGACTGCCCATGGGCAAAATAATGCTCTTGGGCAAGATGTCGAACAAGAGTGTTCGACCTACTATTTCATGTTTCAGAGCGCCGGCATACTGCACTGATTAATTTTACAATCCACAATTTCCATAGTATGCCGATTTTACATAGATTTACCGCAAATAACGATATATATTTAAGTACAACCAGCGGCAAAAAAAACAAACAGAATTTCATTATGCCAAATCTTCAATCAAAAATCAAAACCATAGGCTCCGGCAAACCCCTGCTAACCATCCACGGCTTCGGCCCCGACCATCGGATAATGTCCGGCTGCCTGGAACCGATATTCGAGATGCGGGATGGGTATAGACGGATCTATTTTGATCTGCCGGGGATGGGAACGACTCCGCCGGATGAAGAGATCGACAATTCCGATAAAATGCTGAACCTGATCTGGGAAATTGCCGATAGTCTGCTTCCGAACGAATCCTTCCTGTTAGCCGGCGAATCCTACGGGGGGTATTTGGCGAGAGGAATGGTTCGTCAACAGCCGGAGCGTATCGATGGACTTTTGCTAATATGTCCGCTGGTCGAAATCGATCCGATGAAGCGAAAGACGCCCGTTCATCTGCCATTGGTTCGAGACAGCGAATTTATGTCCCGGCTCGATTTCGATGACCGATGCGAATTCGAGTCCTTTGCCGTAATTCAAACCGAAGAAACCTACCGGCGCTACGAAAAAGAGATCCAATCCGGCTTCCGGCTGGCGCATCAAGGCTATCTGTCGCGGTTCCAGAAATACGGCTATCCGCTTGGTTTCGAGGTGGACGATTTGAAAGAATCTTTCGATAAACCGGCTTTAATCCTTGCGGGCCGGCAGGATTCAATCGTAGGTTATGGCGACGCCCAAAGATTGCTCGATATTTATCCGCGGGCAGCCTTAGCAATCCTGGATTGCGCCGGTCACTTTCTGCAAATCGAGCAGAGCCGCGTTTTTAACCGTCTGGTCAATAATTGGCTGGACCGAGTTGAGAACGACGGTCTTATGTAAACGCAACCAAAAACACGAGGCAGCTATGACTTTAGAAGATGTTTTCGTTGAGATTCAACGTGTTTGCTATCCTAAGAACTCCCCGATGGTAATTTATAAAATCGCCGACCTTTTTGCGTATGAATTCGAACTGGACGACGTTCAGGAAGTCGCGCGCAAGAGCCTTGCCACAAAGAAAAAAGCATTTAAATTGGAAATTGCCGATAAACGGAGGCTCAAACAAATTGGAATCGATCATCCGGGTAAAATTGACCGGTATATATACCTGCGCGTCTCTCCGGACAGCGTCTGGATCGCCGCGTCGCATGCCTGTTATATGTATTCGTTCTTTCTAATGCTTCTCGATGATGACTATGACAAAGAATTCAGCCCTCTGAACCGCTGGACTATGACCGAACCGTCTTTTCACTGGAACCGCTCCACGTATGATTATTTCCTGACTCAGGAGGGCCGGGAAGGAATATTTCTAAATCCGTTCAATTACATTTCCGAATTAGCCAGAGTGGGTTTCACGCACGTCGAAATAAACGGACTCGCCTATCCGATGAGCCTCGAGACCGGACCGAAAGGCGAGACGTATCCGATGTTTTACACGTACTGCCCGGCGCTGGATCAGTTCGTATCGAGCAAGCTGAACAAAGGATTATATCCCGAATACTATCTTAAAGCCAACTTCGACAATATGAAAATGTTTGCTTTTAAGTCGATCGAACACGGAATGATTCCGGGATTACTCTGCTTTGAACCGCGTTCCGTTCCGGAAGAGTTCTTTCAACGCTATCCGATGCTCCGCGGCGGACGGGTGGATCATCCATTTCGCAGTTTCAAGCCGCGATACACAATGACGCTGTCTCATCCGAAAGTCCATGAGCACTATGCTGAAATGCTGCAAAAAATTATGTCCGAAATCCCTGAACTTGGCTTTATCAGCATCTGGACGAACGACAGCGGAGCCGGTTTCGAGCATACCAAATCGCTCTATGTCGGACGGAACGGAGGCGCCTATATGATTCGCGAATGGAAGGACGACGCCGAGATCGCCAAGGTCGCAGGGGAAAATGCGCTGCGATTTTTTCAGACGCTGCTCGACGCCGGCAGGGAAATTAATCCCGAATTCAGAGTTATGACGCGGCTGGAATCATTTTACGGCGAACATGATACGGTGTGGAAAGGGTTGAAAAAAGGAATCGACGCCGAATGCAACTCATTGATCGGCAGGGGATGGGAAATGCCTTACGCGCACCCGATGTATTTCGACCATTACGAAATTAACGGCGGTACAATCTACCAAATGGGGTTCGACGATGAAGAGAATAAAAAAATGAAGGAGCTTGAGAAAAGGTCGTCGCTGGCTCACTTCTATTTCACCGCCGGACCGCATGCCATGTTTGAGCCGCTGTTGGGCGTTCCTTATCCAAAGTTGACCTACAACCGCTTGAAAATGCTGTATGATAAGGGCGTTAAGCATCTGGCTCAAAACGGCGGCGGACTGCCGGAATTTCATGTACGTTACAATATCAACCAGGAAATAATCAAGCGTTTTCAGTACAATCCCAACCTGGACGTCGATCGTGAAATTGAGGATTTCGCAAAAACGTGGGCGGGAGAGCGTTATTATCAAAAACTGGTTGAGGCGTGGAAGTTAACCGAAGAAGCCATCATGGACTTTCCCAATATTACTCCGCTCTATTCAACCCACGGTTTTACATGGTACAGGCTGTGGGTCAGGCCATTTGCGCCGAACTTTGAAGCCATTCCGCCTGAGGACCGAGCCTATTATGAAGACTTCATGTGTACGACGCCTCACAATCCGAACAACGTCGATTTAAGCCGGGACGTGCTTTTCAGGCTGACGACGCCCGAGAAATGCCGGCTGCATATCGCGCGAATGGATAAGAGCATTTGGAAAAACCTGAAAAGCGCTATCGAATTAGTGTCCGATTTCTCTATCGAAGATCTACCGAACGACAACCACCTGATCATTCTGTTCGATCAGAACATTCGTCTGCGAGCCCTGCGATGCTGGCTATGGACGCAGCGGAGCGTCGCAGCCTGGATTTCAGGCGTTTATGGATATATGAATGCGGAAGCAAAAGCTGATAAACAGCAATACCGCGAACAAATTAGAAAAATGATGCTGTCGGAAATTGAGAATACGGAAGAATTGTTAAAAATATGCGCCTCGCCGATCCAGTTTATGTCCATGATAGACAAGGGTGAAACGCCGTTGATGCACGGGACAAATTTCAGGCGTCTTCTGGCTAAGCGCATTGAATTAATGAAAAAGCATGCCGATGACGAACCGTTTATCGATCATGATTACATGATGCGAATGGCGGGAAAAAGAATTTAGGCATTGTAAGTCGAACACTCTTGTTCGACATTTGCCCAAGGGCAGTTTGTTACCCAAGGGCAGTATGTTGCCCAAGGGCAGTTTGTTACCCAAGGGCAGTTTGGCGCCCAAGGGCAGTCATTCCAGCGAAAGCTGGAATCCATGCCGGTTCTCGCGCTAT
>CAZWOY010000458.1:0-3581 GCA_964635255.1 uncultured bacterium | reverse complement strand
ATGCTCCCGCGCCTAATCCGTTTAATGCGGTGGTTAATTTGAAATTCTATCTGCCCTACACTCAGGATGTTTCGCTGCGGGTTTATGACGTTCATGGGCGGGAAATGTTGGAATGTTGTCGTGATGTAATGTTGGAAGGGGGGCATGCGTTTTCGTGGGACGGATCGGATGCTCCGGCGGGGCTTTATTTTGCGGTTTTGGAGGCTGAAGGCGTTAGAAGGGTTCGGAAAATAGTATTGGCGAAGTAGTAGATGGGTACATATCCTTGAGGCGCGCTTCAGCGAGTAATGGACGCTATCGAGACGTTGAAGCCTGAGTTCAGCGCAGGATTCATTGCAGATAAAACAGTTTCAACGCCCGTTTTTCCATTCCATCGTTAAACCGCACAATATACAATCCCGAGGATTTGAATACTTCGCCTGAAACAGCATATCTAATCGTGCCGCAAGGGAACTCCAACCTCCTGCTGAAGATCATTCTTCCGTCGATTGAATAAATCTTTACGGATACGCCGCCCGCTCCGGATGACGAAATCTGCAGCGTTATCCTGTCATTGAAAGGATTAGGATGAGCCAGGACAGAAAATCTCTCCGGGGCGGTAGTTTCTTTTTGGACTCCTAATTCATGGCTGTAATAAAACGCTCCCATATCCGCCCGGCTGCCGTCGGGATCGAGCGGGCTTTCCGGATCGCCGGAATCTATGCATGGCGAACGCTCCCGCAACCGATAGCGTAATTCCTGTGAAGTGCGCAGGAGCGGATCTTCGGAGATCGACCCTTCGCCGGGTTCGCAGTCCACATAATCATCGCCGCGATTGCCGTAAACGCAATTATAAGCTAAGACCGGATCGTTATAATACTCATTCGCGATCCCATACTGATTGCCGGTTATGATGTTGTTCCTAATCTGTATGGAATCGAATCTTCTAAGCAGGATCCCGTGTCTCCGTCCGCCGGCGATGGTGTTGTTAATTATGCCGCCGCTGCGCAGATGACCGGAAATGCTGAGTCCGTTTTCGAAAATGTTCCGGTTGACGGCGATCGCTGAGTATCCCGTAAACGCGACGTCACCGGCAAACCAGTTCGAATCGGCGGAAACATAGCCGCTGAGAGAAACCGTTTCAGTGAAAACGCAGTTATTTATGAATATCGAATCATGATCCGCTTCGAGCGAAACAAACGGCTGGAATTCAACATGGTTCAACTTGCACGCGCCTCGAACTCCGCGCTCGATGCGAAAAATGGTCAAACCGGCGGGATCGTCATATTCGACGATTATCGGACGATCCTCCGTACCGTTAAGCCTCACGCGCCCTCGCGCCACAATCGGTCGAAATCCGTCTAATTTCAGCGTTATCCCCGGATCGACGGTCAGGTTGTTTACGACTGCATTCCTGAACGTGTATTCCGAGTTGACGTTTAGGCGCAAATTTTCATGCCGCCCTTCCACAATCGGATATTCCCCCGGCGCAAATCCGGGAGGTCCCGTCCGGTCGAGCCTGAAGTCATATCGATAAGCGTGCCGTCCGCATTCATAGCCCGTCCCGCGATGGTTCGACCTGGCGACATATCCCCTGCGCCGCTGGGCGAGGCTGCCCTTCAGATAGAGATACCCCCGTTCATCCGGCTCAGGACCCTGGTAGAGCTCCCAGTCGTCGTTTTGATGTTCGATTCTGAACGATCCATTAAGCGCAATGATCGAACCGTTTATCATAATCGAATGCCGGTCGTAGTCGTCCGGGGCTTCGTTATATCCGTCCTCGCGTCCGTTTGGGCGGGTGTTTTTGATAATCACGTCCCGGTCGGAAACCAGAGCCAGGAAATGATCTGTTTCGTCTTCGTCGAACCGGGCGGTTCGGTCTGAAGCGCCTTCATAGAGGCAGTTGTCGATCAGTCCGATATCGCCCTGCGCATAAATTGTCAACTGCCCCTGCAGCGCACCCTCGACTTCAACGTCGCCAAGTACCCGTACAATAGAGCGTTCGAATGGATTGAAGCGTAATATCAGCGAATCCATCCGCGGCGTCCCCCGCGGATATTGATAAATATTGACTCCATCTTCATCGCGCAATTCAATCCAGGTAATCATTTGGTTGTTCCAACTGCGTATCGTAAGATCAGCCTGTTCGATTAAATGCGGATACTCTTCCGGAAATTCAACCGGCGGAGCGTTGAAAATCGGATCGTGTTCGAAATGCGGCGAGGCTTGATACTCGAGGAAATGTCTTTGCGATGTGGAGACAATCCCGTAAAAATGCGGCGAGTACTTCAGCCCGATAAAATCATTCGAATGAACGTGTCCATAAAACGTATCCGGCGACCAGAACCAGATTATTTCCCGAAACCGGGTTACTTCATGATCCGAAATATAATTGTAACTCGTCAGCGGCTTGGCAAACGCCGGCGCGGCGGCTGCCAGCAGGATAAACAAACCCATAACTATTCTTTTCACGGAAAAGCCCTGTCTAAGATTAACTAAAAATCCAAAAAAAACAGCACAGTGCAAAACGATAAAGTAAGTTAACCTTCAAATGCCAAATTCCAAAGCTTTTTCTTTTTTTTCTTGGCAGGTCTATTTCGCGTTCGCCGCCGTTGAAAGGTTGAATGCCTATGGATCCTCCCGGCGGCACGCTAAAGCGTGTACTCCAACATTATTTCCCAAACGCAATCGAGAACGCGGGCGACGTTTCGTTGGAGTACAGCCTTCAGGCTGCAGAACGCCGGATAATAAAAAGCTATACCCAAAATCGTTCATAATTAAAGTCGTTCACCGACATCCTATCCTAATCATTACTGATTCCCAACTTGATTGGGAATCTTGTTTCCTGATTATCCTAATACTTCAAAACAATCGCAAAACCATACTTTTTCGTCTTTGATTTTTTGGCATTTCAAAATTAAAAAAACTGTTAATCCCGTTTTTATTCGAGAATCATTGATAAGACAAGACGGTATCCAAGTAGTAAAACTTTCAATGGAATTGCTATGAACATGCACAGTAATTTTTCCCGAAGATTGTTTTCCAATCGGACCTAAAAACGCATAGGCCATATCGGTTTTAGGCAGGTTGAATTTTACAAATGGATCTACTTCTTTGAATATTTCACGCAAAACTCCAGTAATATTGATATTCTCAGACATTTTAGGGTTTACTGAAGTAATATTATTAGAGTCCTCGGAAATTCTTTTTAATTTTACTCTTTCAATAACTTTTGCATCTAAGTCAATAGACTTTGATGGTCGAATTACGTTAATGCCTTCAGATAATCTAACAGTAATTGTTCCTGTTTCGTCCGTTGTCCTTATAAGTTTTCTTGTCCAAGATGTATCACAATCGTGTATTGGCCAAGGATTACCGAGGTCATCAAAATAAACTCTACACCCACAGTTGCACATGAAGAAATAAACTTGTTCCCCGCAAGTTGGACAAAGAGTTTTCCAAGTTCTTGCACCACACCACTCGCCATGAGTTGGCATCCCCATCTAATATCTCCTAAAAAGAAGGATTTTAAGATAGTAAAACAGTGAAATCGGCATCGCTGTCATCAAATATATTTGGATTAGTTGAACTCATTACTCTGA
>CAZWOY010000457.1:0-3597 GCA_964635255.1 uncultured bacterium | reverse complement strand
TGTATCCCCCCTTCAGATAGAATGGGGGAGATTAAGCGGTCTATTTTCCCAGTAACTAATGTTTTCGACATAGACCCTTACCTTTGCGGAAATAAAGTATTATATTATAGGTTTTGAGTTAATCAGAAACAGGAAACGCCCGTGAGTGCAGAAACGAAAAACAACCAGGAAAATCCAAATATAATAATACAATCCGAAGTCTCGGACGATCTTGAAGCGACTTTGTCGGTTGAAGTTAAGGAACCGGAGTTAGAAAAAAAGTACGCCGCCGCCAATAAAGAATTCCTGAAGATGGCGTCGATTCCCGGATTTCGCCGGGGTAAAGCGCCTATGTCTTTAGCGCTGAAAAAATATGCCAAAGAATATCATGATTTTCTCGTCGATAAAACTGATGATTTCATCAGAGACTATGCGGTAGAAGCGATTGAAAGTTCAAATCTAAAACCTGCAGGTCAGATCGACCTAAAGCCGATTGAGAGTGAACAAGGCAAACCGCTGAAATTCGAGATTCGCTTCCCCATCCAACCTGAAGTTGAACTTAGGAAATACAAAGGCTTGCCGCTTGTAAAAAATACTGCAGAAATAACCGAAACGGATATCGATAATGAGATCGAAGCGTTAAGACGGCGCCACGCAATGCTCAGATCGATAGACGGACCCGCAAGTTCCGATTCAAAATTGAAGTTGTCAGTCCAGGAGATCGATCCATCAGGATTGCAATTAATCGGCAAGAAACCTGAAGAAATAGATTTTGAATTCGGCGTCGATCTACTCGGTCCCGGCACCGATGAACAGATATTTGGATCAAAGGTTGGCGACAAGATTCATATTGAAGTCGATGAGACCGAAAAACTTAGCGGTGAAGAGAGCCAATCCAAAATTATAACGCCCGATAAAGCTTCGAAGCAACTGGAAGGTTCCGACAATATTTCGCACTATTCCGTTGAAGTGGTAGGCATTGAAAAGCCTGAATTGTCGGAAATCGATGAAGAATTGGCAAAAAAAGTTCATGAAAATCTAAATTCAGTCGAGGAATTGAGAAAGTACATTGATATCCAATTGCTTTCAATCGTTGCGTACAGCAGCAGAAAACAGATGACAGAAACCATCGCCGTAAAAGTCATCGAGGAAAACAACTTTAAACTAAGTTCGAAATTAATCGATTCGATCCTTCAAGACGCTATGGAAGATGAGAAAATAGATGAAGAAGAAAAACGGAAATACATGGAAGAAAACCGGAAAAAGATTGAAAATGAACTGAAATGGATGCTGCTAAGGGATAGAATTGCCAAAGCTGAAAGTTTAAGAGTAGAAAAAAGCGATATCGATAAAGAGATGAAATTGATTTCCGAACAGACAGGAAAATCAATGAAGGAAATTAAGCGGTATTATTCCGATGAAACCAATCGCAATCGACTGACTGAGAGTATTCTGAATCGAAAAGTGGTTGATTTCCTTTTGGAACATGCTGAAATAGAAGAACGAAAAATGTCGCTTGATGAATTTGCGGAAATGTCGCGTTTGTTAGGATAAATTCGTATCATTTAACATAGTTACAAAAACAGAGGCATAATTACTATGAATCTCGTTCCAATGGTAGTTGAGCAGACCGGTCGCGGAGAAAGAGCCTTTGATATATATTCAAGACTTTTAAAAGAGAGAATTATTTTTATCTCCGGTCCGATTGATGACAATGTCGCAAGTCTCGTCATTGCTCAGCTCATTTTCCTTGAAGCCGATGATCCTGAAAAGGATATCAATATTTACATAAATTCGCCCGGCGGCATGGTATCATCGGGCATGGCGATTTTTGATACCATGAGGTACATCAAACCGAATGTATCTACCACAGCCATCGGCGTTTCGGCGTCCATGGCGGCGTTGCTGCTCGCCGCCGGATCAAACGGGAAAAGATCCGCTCTTCCCAATTCGAGAATAATAATCCACCAACCGATGGGCGGAGTGCAGGGTCAAGCTTCCGATATCGACATACACGCTCGCGAAATATTAAAAACGCGGGAGAAACTCAACAAAATCTTAGCGGATTTGACGGGGCAGCCGTTGGATAAAATCGCTAAAGACACCGACCGCGATTATATCATGACTGCAGATGAAGCCCTCGAATATGGTTTGATCGATCGCGTTATTCATCAGCGAGCGGATATTTCCGAAAAAACGACTGCTGGCAAGGACAGTGAAAAACAGTAAGAACTCGCTGGTTTTTCAAATGTCATAAAACTTGGAAGAATAGTGAACGAAGGCAAAGACACAAAGAACCGCAATATTCCCAATCAATCACGAAAACCGCCTCCTAAAAAGTGTTCCTTTTGCGGACGAAACATCGAACTGACCAGAGTGCTTGTCAGAGGACCGGATTCAGCGATATGCGACGTCTGCGTAAACAACGCAACGCAGGTCGTTCGGTTGACTTTAGCGCAGAAGCGCACGTCATTGCAAACGCGCATCCCAACGCCCAGCGAACTTTTCCAAAGTCTTTCCGATTACGTCATCGGGCAGGACGACGCAAAGAGACGAATTTCGGTAGCGGTTTATAATCATTACAAACGCATTACGGCAGCCAGATCCTTCAGCGATGACGTCGAAATAGAGAAAGCCAATATTCTCATGTTAGGACCTACGGGCACCGGAAAGACTCTGATAGCTCAAACGCTGGCGAGGCTGCTGGACGTCCCGTTCGCTATCGCTGATGCGACGACATTGACCGAAGCCGGTTATGTCGGCGAAGACGTGGAAAACGTGCTGGTCAGACTGTTTCATTCCGCTGATGGCAATGTGGCTCAGGCTGAAATGGGCATAGTCTATATCGACGAACTTGATAAAATCGCGCGTAAAGACACTTCGACTTCGATTACCAGAGACGTTTCAGGCGAAGGCGTTCAGCAGGCGCTCTTGAAAATTTTAGAAGGCGCCGAGTCGCACATTCCGCCGGAAGGCGGCCGAAAGCATCCTGAACAAAAACTCATTCCGATTAATACAAAAAATATCCTCTTCATTTGCGGAGGAGCATTCGAGGGTATCGATTCACTGGTGCAGAACCGGCTTGGAAAATCCGGCATGGGATTCGAAGCGCAAGTGCGAGGCAGACGGAAGATGGGTTATTATGATCTTATTTCAAAGGTCGAACCGGAAGATCTTAATAAGTTTGGATTAATACCCGAACTTATCGGCAGGCTGCCGGTGGTCACGCCACTGGACAGACTGACCGATGAAGCTTTGACGTCAATCCTGACCGAACCAAGAAACGCATTGATCAAGCAGTATAGAAAATTGCTGGAACTCGAAAACGTAGAATTAACGGTCGAAAAGGAAGCCCTCGAAGCGATGGTGGAAAAAGCTTCAAAACTCGACACCGGAGCCCGCGCTTTGCGCTCTGTACTGGAAAATGTAATGAACGACATTATGTTCGAAATTCCGGATATGAAAGATGTCGCCGAAGTCCGGATTTCGCGCGAAGTTGTCACGGAAGGCAAAAAGCCTGAATTCCGATTTGTAAAGCAGAAGAAAAAGCGAGCTTAATTATCATAGCGAGCTTGCAGACGCCCCCGTCTGCAAGCTTTTTCTCATAAAGCCGCTAAA
>CAZWOY010000456.1:0-3597 GCA_964635255.1 uncultured bacterium | reverse complement strand
TTCAGCGTTAGCGCGAGAACCGGCATGGATTCCAGCTTTCGCTGGAATGACTGCCTTTGGACAACATACTGCCCGTGGGCGAAATGTCGAACAAGAGTGTTCGACCTACTATTTGAGATCCTAATTGCATGTTTTATCCAGAGGCTTGCGAGATAAAAACTTTCCTTCAGCCCAAACAGCGACCTTGCCGGTTAATATGGCTTCGCTTTTCAACAGAAACAACCGCGGCGTCTTTTTCACTACAAAAGCTCTGATAAGCAACTGATCGCCAATAGGGACCGATCGAACATATCGCACTTTCAATTCACACGTTAATCCCTGAATTCCATTATGGAACAAACAATGAGTCATCGCGGCGTCGAGCAAAGCCGCCATAACGCCGCCGTGGAGTATTCCCGTGTAGCCTTGCATATATTTATGCAATTCTAACACCGTCGATACGGAACCGTCGCTCTGGATTTGGAAGTTCAACTGCTGTGAAAGAGGATTCCGGCTCCCGCACAACAGACAATATTCATGGTCAATCAAATGTCCGGCGGATGTGTTCTCGTTTAAGTTCTCGGAGTTCATATATTTACAATCTCGTAATAGACCTTGCCCTTTCTACGGATTTTATTAATTAATTCTTTTTTTTCTAACTCTTTCAGTATTTTAATAATCTCTCCCGAATGCAGATTTAATCCGGATGCGATTCCATTTATCGTAGAGGAACGTCTTCGCAAAAGAGAAATAATTTCCGACTCAGCCGCACTCCTCGCATTTAAAGGCGCGATCGTTTCATGTTCGTTATCGCAGATAACTTCGACATTATGACTGAAATACCGCGCTAACCGGTTAAGCTGCTCGGCCGTCAGCATAAAAGCATAGTCCTCGGCGGGAGGGCGGGAAGCGGTATTTAGCTGCACCTTTGCCGGTTGAATCAGACGGATCATTTCATCGATTTTCCTAATCTCCGACTCAATTCCCGTTACGCCATCGAGAAGCAAAACTTCCAGATGAACCTCCCCGTGAAACAAATCCGTAAAGTCAGCTAGTCCATCGACCATGGTTTGAAAATCAATAGCGCTGTGAGGACGATTGACATAGCGAAACAGGCAATCGTCTCCGGCGTCGAGGGATGGAAGAACCAAATCAGCCTGAGCTAAAGCTTCTTTAACTTCGTCCATCCACAATAATGAACCGTTGGTCAGCACAGCGATTGGGACGTCCGTTATTTCGCCTAATTTATTTACCAGACTGCCAATATCTGAATGAAGCGTCGGTTCGCCCGAACCTGCCAGACTTATGTAATCGGCTTTTATCCCGGCGGATAAGAATCCCTCTATTTCGCATAGAATCTCGTCGATATCCGCGTAATTCTTACGTTCGATAGTTTTGCTGGTCGTACGCCCAAGCTGGCAGTAAATACAATCATAGGCGCATGTCTTGAAGGGTATCAGATCGACGCCAAGCGAACGTCCCAACCTCCTGGAAAATACTGGTCCATAAATGTATTTTTGCTCTGTTGCCATCATAGTCTTCCTGGTTTTAAACGAAACTAAAACCTGCCGTTACGCTTCTTCCAACTACGGTTTCTGCGCTGCATCTGTTTTCCGCGCTGACCTCTGCATCCATTGGAGGAATTAGATTTTCGGTAAAAGTTCGACGAGTTTTGTTTGTTTCTACCAATGCCGCGCGCGCCTGCGCTTTGCAGATCTGCTTCATGCCCGGGATCTGCATCTTTATAACGGCTAATCCGGCTCTCGTCCCGCGTTCGACCATTGGCTATCCAATCCAACGCCGAATAAACCACCGCTTTAACTAACTTGCCGGCAATCGACGCCGGCGGCGTTGGAGACGGTTTAATCTCCCTCGCTTCAAGCGCTTCGACTTCAGACTCATTTTTCTTTTCAATGGCCGGTTCTGTTCGTATTATCGGAACCTGTTCCGTACCCATAAATAAATCCTTTTGTTTTTACAACGATTTAACTGACTCTCAATTTTGGACATTCCCGGCAAACTTCCGACAGCGTATCATCAAAAAATCCATTTCGAAATTTGCGAAAACTCTTTACATGAGAGCTTTTTCCTGTAATTCTCAGTAGAAATATCGACGCTTTCCCGCGCTGGAGCCTGGAAACGAGTTGGTAAAGCCTGATGCGAATCCTGGAAACATGTTAGGAATTCCTTACTACTCTAAACTTTAATACCTGTTATCGCAAAGTTCATTCCACCTTGTTTAAAACTGATGACGCTTGCAATATACTTAATATTAATAACTTAAGCATTTATTCAATGGATTTTTGGCTTAGCAAAGATTAGTATTTATGGTTACCGTTGCAGTTATGCATTTACATAAACAACAACGTTGCGAATTTGCAGCAGCCGTCGTCGAACAGGAGTGTTCAACCTGCTGTTTTATTTCTTGTGAAAATAATATCCTGGCTTAATCACATTGAGTGCGCGCTTCAGCGCGCATGAAGCGCGCCCTCAATGTGATTGCGTCAGCTTGTTCATGATCCGCGGCGCGTGCGCGCCGGCATAAAAAATCTTTAAAAATAAACCTGCTTAGGGGCCAGATGATTCGGGAATTTTTCGATTAAAGCCTTGCGGGCAAGGAAGCAAAGATGGCATGGATCGTGATATTCGTCCTTTAAATTCAGTTTATATTCTCTCACCAATTCCGCGGGACCTCCGTTCATAAGGGGAGCTATTATCGGGTGGTTTTCAGGATCATAGTCTGAAATTGTTTCTTTCAGAGATTTATCATTCATATTCCCAACTACGACGCCTTGGCACGGGTAAAGAAAGCCATAAGGATCAAGGTGCAATCTGCCGATATCCTTCCAGTCTTCATCAGGACATTCGGTAAAAACATCCCAGGGCTTTTTAGGGAGGCCGCCGTTCAGTAATTTCTCCACGGCTCGGCCGCGAAACCGAACGCCGCCGCCTAAGATCGGTTCGCCGGGATTGTGTAAATTGTCTTTTTTGGAAGGCGGTTCGATGCATATTGTCCCATGATCGAATCCTAATAATTTAGCGGCTTCTGCGGCGTTTTTTGGCAAGGCATACATCGGATCGTCGCCGCCGTGAAAACCGTCGTCGCTGATAGAAATCGAGCGCACGCCGATATGCCTTAATGGTTTTAACCAGCAGATCGCATCGTTAACAGTTTCAGCGAAGTAACAGTTTGTAACTATACCGACGTCCAGTTTTAATTCTCTCGCGTAACGCGCGGCGTCCAATAAAATCGGATAATACAGAAACGGCTCGCCGCCCTCGAAATAAATATCCGTAATCGATCCGGTTAGCGCCGCCTGCTTAATCGCATCGGTAGCTGCAGCCAGCGTCATAACGCCCTCCGCGAAGGGAAAAGATCGAACGAAACAATGATCGCATTCGTAGGTGCAGCGATACGTAAGCAACAGATGTAAGCCCTTTAAATTCATTCAGGATTGCTCTAAAATGGAATTTTTCTCTATCTGTTTGTTATTAATTTAAATCAAAATGCCGGTTAAGGAAATATTTAGCGTAACCGAACAATATTATTGGTTAATATTTTACAGTAATTGCTCATGAAGCGAGCTTCGCCACGGAACATGAAAATAGACTCATTTT
>CAZWOY010000455.1:0-3603 GCA_964635255.1 uncultured bacterium | reverse complement strand
GCAGGCAGGGACGCCTGCCCTACCGGAGAAGTTTATTTTCATGTTCCGTGGTGAAACGTCCGGTACGCGCTGAAGCGCGCACTCAATGTGATAATGCCAGCTATCTAACGGGGAGCTAAGTGGGATGGAAGCGTCTCCTGGCTGCTTTTTTCGCAAATATTTATCCTCTCAGGGTAAAAAGGTGTAATATTTCAATAGAAAAACATGAAGTTTACAGTGCAGTCGATGTAACTAGAAAATATTTTTCTGTTTAGTTAAAATTGATTTGCAATTGAAAATCGATATTAGTAAATTGTTAAAGTGAAAAAAAGAATTTTTAACCATGTAGAAAGTAACTTTTGGGCTTAAACGTGAAGCGAATCCTCCTTTTGCCGAATCGCTCCCGCGCCGGAGCGTGGGAACGAGTTATGGTTTAAATGCATAAAGGCGCAAGTACACTCTTTATTGCATAAGGCAATCATAGTAAGTAATGTTTTTTCGCAGCAGATGCTGCTTTGCTTTTTGTTGAAATTTCAACGGTTTATTTTAAACAATGTCGAAATATCGACAAGGCGATAATCGATATTTTATTTTCACACGCATGTATTTTCAATTGCATTAATATTTCAGAAAAGGAAAAAGCTTTGAAACCACCTCAGCATAATAAAACAGAAAAATCGGCTGAATTGTGGAAAGATATAAAAACACTGCTCGCTTATTCGCACGTTACCGTTTTTATTCAGGACAGGCAGCTGCGCTACAAATGGATTCATAATCCGGTAAAAGGGCTTAGTGTGGAAGGAGTGTTGAATAAAAAAGACGAGGATTTGTTTCCAACCGAACAAGCCGCGCAATTAACAATCCTCAAGCAAGAAGTCTTGAATTCCGGCGTAAGTAAAAAAACCGTTATCGATCTTAGCGGCGGCGACTACGAACTTTTTATCGAACCGGTTTACAGCGAAACCGGCGACGTCGATAATATAGTCTGTGTCGCTTTGAATAAAACATCCAGTCAGTCCAGCGAGGACATTATTATCGATGCGCTCAATCGCGCGAAAAATGAACTGCCGGACAGGTCGCACAATTTAGAAGCAATTACGAAGCAGATATTAACCAATTCATTCAACAAACAGGATTTTCAAAAAGAAGACCTCAGCCGGGCTGCGAACGAAACAGCCCAATTAGCCTCTATCGGCGTTCTCGCCTCGGGCATCACCCACGAAATAAAACAGCCGCTTAATTCCATGCGTATTTTCGGGGAAAGCATTCTATACTGGAATACGGAAAACGATAATGTGCTGCCGGAAGTAGTCGTTGAAAATGTGAACAACATAATTCGCAGCATCGACAGGATGAACGAGATCGTCGATCACATGAGGTCTTTTTGGAATTCCTCGATTGAACCGAAAAGAGATAAGATCGATTTCAATCAGAGGGTTATGGCTTCTCTCGGTATGATGAAAAGTAAAATTAATGCACACGGCATTCGATTAGAATTGGACTTGGCAGAAAAATTGCCTGTTTTACATGGAGACCGGATTCAAGTTGAACAGATCGTAACTAATCTGGTTACGAATGCGGTTAATGCATTAGATACAATCCAACAGACAGAGAAATGGATTAGAGTGAAGACTTATGTAAAAAGCGAACAGATTTTCCTTGAGATCCTGGACAATGGTCCTGGCATCGAAAAGAAGGATATGGATGATTTATTCAATCCATTAAACATCCATAAAGCCAATCTTAAAAATGGAATGGGGTTGGGACTGGCGATAGTCGATATGTTTGTAAAAAAAATGAACGGTTCGATTACCGTTCAATCGAACACGCCCGCCGGCGCTCGTTTCATCCTGTCTTTTCCAAAACTGGAAGGAAATTCAAAACCTTAATGCAATGCGAATATTATTAGTTGACGACGATGCGTCCGGCCGGGAAGCTGCCGCGTATTTTCTCGAGAAACAGCTTGGACATAGCGTTAAAGAATGCAAGGATGGAAAAGAAGCTCTTGAAGTATTTAAGAAAGAACCTTTTCCGTTTGTTTTAACCGATTGGAAAATGCCGCATAAAGACGGCTTAGGATTGCTGAATGAAATTAAATCCAGCATTCAAGGCGATCAAACCGACGTTGTGATAATGACCGGCTATGCCGACATCGACAGCGTTATCGCCGCATTGCGCGGCATGGCGATGGACTATCTGCAAAAACCGCTGCGCGTGCATAAGCTTGCGGAAGTGGTTAAAAAGGCGGAGAAAAGATACAAACGGCGTCTTAACTCAAACGGCGGCGCGCAAGTTCAAGACGCGGAAACCGAAGACAACCCGCAAGCCGTTCGCGGCAAAAACGATTTATTCGAACGAGCCGTTATGAACGTTCCCGGCGCCGGAAACGTCGGAATCGTGTCGCGCGCGATGTATGAAATCGTAAAAAAATCGCTGCAATTTCATGAAGATCGGACATTGCCGGTGTTAATCGAAGGCGAAACCGGAACCGGCAAGGAAGTCGTCGCCAAGCTTATTCATCACGGCGAGTCGGGATCGAAGCTCCCGTTTATTTCGATCAACTGCTCGGCGATTCCGCGCGAACTGTTTGAAAGCGAGTTGTTCGGCTATGTGGAAGGCGCGTTCACGGGCGCCAGCAAAAAAGGTTCGGGCGGAAAGCTGAAAATGGCTGAGGGCGGAACTCTATTCCTGGACGATATTATCGAAATGCCGCTGGAGCTGCAGTCGAAACTGCTCAGGCTGCTGCAGGAAAAGGAATACTACCGCGTGGGCGGCGAGAAGCTCTTTACCGCCGACGTCCGCTTTATAGCTTCGGCAAATCGTAAAGTTCAAGACGTGGTTAAGGAAGGCAACTTCCGACAGGATTTATATTACCGGTTGAATATCGGCAGAATTCAAATCCCGCCGCTTAGCGAGCAGATCGAATCGATACCGGCGTTAGCGCAGATTATCATGCGCAAAATATCCGATGAAAAGGGACGCCGGTTCCGAACGATCAGCAAGGGCGCGGTCGATCTATTAAAAAAACACAAATGGGAAGGCAATATCCGCGAGCTTGAGAACACGATCGAGCGGGCGATTCAATTAAACGACGGCTTCGAATTGCGCCCGGATCATTTCGAATATCTGATGAAAGAATATGAAGAATTAGCGCCCTCGACCGCTGGCGCGCTTAAACTTGGTGAAATTGAACTTCCTGAAAACGGATTGGATTTTAAGGAGCTCGAAGCCGAGATCATAAACAAAGCCCTCAAACTTAACGACGGCAATAAAACCGCCGCCGCCGAATATTTAGGCTTAACCCGCAGCGAATACCTCACCAAGCTGAAGAACGCCCAAACAGTCGTTTGATATTTTGTCGAAGATTCGACATTGTGGATTTTTCCCTGTCGGATTTTCGACAATATTCGATTTTCCTGAAAAAAAACTAACCGCGAAGGCGCAAAGATCACATCCGAAAATACAAAGTGAGCACCCTTCGGGCGTCCCCACCTGACAGATTATTGTTATTGCCGCGCTTATAACGTCAGGCGAGGACGCCTGACGCCCAAAAATGATTACTGGGAAAACAACGTTCCGTACGCAGTCATTCCAGCGAAAGCTGGAATCCATCTTCCTTCGGCG
>CAZWOY010000454.1:0-3606 GCA_964635255.1 uncultured bacterium | reverse complement strand
CTGCTAAAGGCAGACTCGCAATGACACTTTTTACTGCACTTAGTAATATGTGCATTAAATGGTGTACATACTTCTTGATGCGTATAAACCATATCTCGTTCCCACGCTCCGGCGTGGGATGCATACTTAACAATTTGAGGTCGATATGCATTCCCACGCCGGAGCGTGGGAACGAGTCGGTAAATCCTGCGCCGGGGGGTGGGAACGAGTCGGTAAATCCTGCGCCGGGGGGTGGGAACGAGTCGGTAAAATCAGGCAGGCAGAGACGCCTGCCCTACTGAAACCCTTTTATGATATGAGTAATAATACTATTCCACCTGCCGGGTAAATAAGACATTTCCCTCAACCACGATATCTTCGTATCCTTCCAATCTCGCCATAACCCGAACCGTGGTTTCCGCGACGTTTGGGTTCTGGAATATCTCTTCTTCAGTTGCACGCAGATAGACGGTTGCCTGCCCGGGCTGTTCTTCGTTTTCATCGTCCACCAATCCGGTTACCCGTCTGCCGCCGCGTTCAAATTCCTGGCTTTGTTCGTTGAACCAGAATAGATTGCCACGCTGGGACGTGAAATTTATCACGCCGTTATTTATCAGAATTTGGTGGCCATCGCGAAGAATAACCCAGATTCTTATCTCAGAAACCTCATTTTCTTCATTGAAATGCCAGTTAGCTGGATCGATGTTTAAATCGAGTTCGCCATCCAGAAGCGGCAGTCTGATCACAATCGCATCCTCAACTGCGCCCTGGTCGGTGTTTATCTGAGCGCTTAGCGTATATTCGTCGAAAGTGTCTGCGCTGTTATAGTTGATCAAGACATAGGCTCTGCCAGGTTCTGGACCGCCAAAATGCCCGGCATTTCCGACAACTGAATGCTGGCTTAGAACCCCATTTAAATAGAATGAAACTCGAACGCCATCCTCAATGGGATTGAGATGGAGATCCCAGGCTTGAGCCCAGGCTTCCATAGTAACTGAACCTCCTAAACTGAAAGCTTCCGGATTATAGTTCACTTCGATATCATCGGCTTCACCAGGCAAAACGTCGATGCGAACCAAACCTTTAAGCGTGTCCTCTCTTTCCCAGTCCCGCCAGGTATAGGCGCGGATAAATCTGGTTATAACGTCGCTGCCGGATTCAAATCCCCATAGCGCAACGCCTTCCTCGGTACTCTCGGTTTGTTCATTCAACACTTGGTGGGCGCTGTCCGGATGGGCGGAAAGCAATTGAAACCTGACCGGAACCTGCCTTAGCAGCATACCGCCGAACTGGTCTTTAACCTCGGCTCTGATTTCACTGATTGTGGCGCCACCGCCATCCTGCACTCGCAGAACTCTGGGATTAGCGGTCAATATAAGTGAATCAGGCATTCCAGGCACGAATGTAACGGCAGTCTGCGCTTGAAGTTCGCCTAATTCACTATCGATAGTCGCGGTCACCAGCGCCGCGCCCTCCCGGTCTCCCGGACGCAGCCGGACTACCGCCGTACCGGCGTTATCCGTTATCGCCGTTTCATCGATTGTTCCGAGAGTCGTTTCAAAATGCACTGTTATTCCCGACGACGCCGGGTTGTCGTACGAATCAACCGCCTCTACGGTTATCTCGGAATAGCTGACCGGATCGTTCACAATCAGCGTATCTACAGAGGCTTCGGCATACATTCTGGCTGGCGGACCGGCAAGGATTGAAACGAGACCTGCATCCTCGAGCCTGCCCTGATCGCTGTTCGTCCATGCCAATATCGTATCGACGCCAACCTCAAAACGAGGGAAATAGTAACTGGTTGCAACGCCGTCATCAGTAAGTGCATTCGCCGGATATATCCTCCCGATATCGACTTCGAAATAAACCGGTATTCCACTGCCGACAAGCGATCCATTCGGGCGAAGACAATTAACCGTCACCGTGATAGAATCATTTTCAGCTCCGGCGACAATTCTATTCGCAGACAACTGCAATTGAATTTCACTCACGACGTCCCAGGGCAGGATGCTGATTTCAAGCGATCTGCTGGTCTCGTACCTATCTGATCGCGCCGTAATGGCAGCAGGTACGAGTTCGTTAAACTCATTCATCGACGGAACGCCTGCATCGGTGAAACGCGACCGTGCGACTCCGTTTTCGTCGGTTATGACCGGCGATTGGGCGACGCCATGCGTCGAAGTAATAATAATAGTCTCGCCAGGCAGCGGTAAATCGTATTGGTTGCGCAAAACTGCCGTTAGATTGGCGTAAGTTTGACCATTGTCCGCTAAAATTTCATGCGTATCCGCGCTGAATCGAAGCGACGCTGAACCGGCTCCTTCCGGAATAGTGGTAATAACCGTTGTAGTCGCCCAGTCCGTACCGGGAATCGAGGCGTAAATCGTCGAAGTATTAGCCGTATCGGGAATATCTTCGTAGCCGATAATATATTTCACCCGCGCCTGTCCGGTTCCGTCGGTAACCGCATCCTCCTGGACAAATCCGAAATCGGTTCGAATTTCGACGTCGACTCCCGGCATTCCAAGCCGGTTATTATCGCGGACATTAACAACAATATCCGCCGTATCCACCTGTGATGGCGCCAGCCGCAGCAAATTCGGCGATGCGGTTATCTGAAACGAACCTATTTCATCATCCAAAGCTCTTACTTCGATAGCGAGTTCATCTCTTATTTCGCTTAAATAACCATCCGGCTCATTTACTGTGCAGAATACTTTCTGTTTCCCGTAAGAACCGTTGCTGCGGAATGTTGTGGACGCTTCGCCGTTTTGGTCGGTCGGATTTGGCTGAGTTAATGAACCAAAAATGGTCGTGTCGGGCGGGTATGGAATCAATCCGAATCTCAGGTTGATCCCGGGAATCGCTCTGCCAGCGGCGTCGGTTACAAGCGCATCGATCTGCATCGCGACATTTTCGTCTTCCGGAGCGATAGCAAAGGTTGTATCTGCAGTCAATTCAATAAACGCCGGTTTGTTAATGCCTATCAACCGGATTGTCGCAGAACCGGCATTTCCATCGATTTCGCCCGTAATGCGGGCTTCGCCTTCCCCTCGAATCATCTGCAGCGTATAAATCGCGCGCGCAACGCCGAACGTATTCGTTTCGATCTGCTCGGGGTCGATGGATCCGGGACCTTCAGCGACCTCGAGCGAAACCGTTTTATTGCTTACAACAAGTCCATCCGGAGTTTTGACGCTGACCAGGAAGGTATCTGACCGCGTAGCGCCTTCGATAGCGACAATGGTGTTATCGAGGTTTGAGAAGGCAACATCGTAAACTGCAGGCTCGACAAGATTGTTGTCCCCATCGTCGTCTTCGTTGCAACCGATGAGAAATGAAAACAGGAATAGAACAAGTAACGCTTTTCTTAGCATCTGTGTTTCTCCAAATTTTTAGCGCCTAATCCCAAGATGCATGTTTTCTGAAAAAATTCATCGAACTGTTCATTGCCTTCATGCATGGATGAGGCAATATCTCTTAAGTATAAATTAATATACCTTGAATTGAAAAGCAATAGGGAAAAAACCGGACGAGGGATGTTTTTGTCAAAAATCTGACTTCTATCCCTATTACTACGTGCAGAAAAAAGTGTCATTGCGAGTCTGCCTTTAGCAGACTAAG
>CAZWOY010000453.1:0-3606 GCA_964635255.1 uncultured bacterium | reverse complement strand
ACGCACTCCTTGAGGCGCATAAACCAGAACTCGTTCCCACGCTCCAGCGTGGGAACGAGTTGGTAATTTGTTCACTATTTATTGCACATGTTAATAATAGTATTTATGTTGTTGATGTTTTACCTTGACGCCGCTCTGCCGATTGTGCGCAATGTAAATCCGATTCCCTTTCTGAATGGCGGTGGCTGCTGATTCTGATCCGCGATTTGTTTTCGTTCCTTTATCGACCGCGGCAGCCCTTTCAACGCTTCGAATACCGCCTCGATTAAATATGGATAGCGTATTATTCGCAGCAGCATCAGCAGTTCGTGAACTAAAAAAGCCGCTGGATGTTTCATTATATTAAGAATCGATTCGTTGCGAGCTATCAGCCAGAGCCGGTTGCGGTGCGTCAGCGCTCTTGAAAACCGGCTGCCGGTCGGGGAGCCGCCGCGTTTGTGCCAGGCGGCGGCGTCAGGCGCATACCACGATTCCCATCCGGTTCGCCACTGTCGCCAGGCGAGATCCGCGTCTTCGTAATAGGCAAAAAAACGTTCCGGGAAAATCTGGCCGTCGATTTTGACTTCATCCAGCATCTCTTTTCGATACAGAGCGGCGGCGGCGCAAATACCGAATACTCGTTCAGGATTTGAGTACTGCCCGGCGTCGATTTCGCCCATGCCCCTGTCCCTGACGCGGCGGCTGCGGAAGATTTCGACGCCGGCGGAATCGATGATATTTCCGTTCGATATGCCTGCAGCCAAGATCTTGCCCCCAAGCGCGCCGATTTTATGTTTGTCGCCATTAAACGCCATTAATTTTTCAATAAAGTCATTCGCAATCCAGGCGTCAGGATTTAACGCCAGAATCCATTCGCCGGTCGCTTTGTCGAACGCAAGGTTGTTTGCCTTTGCAAAACCGAGGTTCTCCGTTTGTCGCAATAGAATAACCCGGGGGAATTCCTTAGCGATCAGATCCGGTGTTCCGTCCTGCGAATTATTATCGACGACGAATGTCTCGGCTATCGGATAGGTTTGGCGCTGAATGCTTTCAAGGCATTGCTTTATGTCTGCGCTTGAGTTCCAGGTTACTATGACGGCGGATATTTTTTGCATTTGGGAGAATTGCATATTTTACGGCTTTTTCAGCGGGTTAAAAACCCGTCCGTCATGTGGTTGTTTTCGGATGCAATTAGGTATTGTCAACATCAGCCGCGGTATTTGTGGATAACTGTGGATAAGTTGTTGATAACTCTTGCGGCGATATTTCGCGTGTTGGTATCGATTTCGATAATTGCCTTGCGGTAAACCATAACGCCCATGAAAATCATAGTGACGGCTAAGCCCGCCGCCGCGCCGCTGCCGGCTAAGAAATAGATTCCGGGGGCCGAGACGGCGATCCACAGGACCAGGGCTTTTATCGAAATAACGGCTACGGTTGCGGCGGCGCCGGATCCGTAAAGGATATTGCCGGTTATAATATAAATCGCCTCGAACGGAGCGCCCAGCAGCATAATCCTGAACATCGGCGTCGAGGCGTCGTATTTGCCTTCGAAAACAAAACTGAACGCGACGCCGGCGAGGATATAGCCAGCGACGACGATGGCTGTCAACAATGCCGTAATGTAGCCGACGCTCTTCTCAAACAAGCCCCTTAGTTCTCCGATCATTTTCTGGGCGGACAGCTTGGAAGAATAGGGCATAACGACCATCGCAATCGCCTGCGATATCGACGAAATCATCTGGTAAGCCCGTTTGGCTGTGTTGTAATAAGCCACTTGAACCGGATTATACACGGCGCCGATCAGCAGTATATCGACGTTGCCGTTAATCAAGAAGGTCGATAATCCGATGCCTATGGTATAATAGCCGTATTTCAACAGTTCTATAATATCCTCGATGAATACCTTGCCGATCAAACGGGCTTTGTTGAAGCCGAATATGATCGCCAGCAGGCTTGAGCCGGCGCCCGCTAAGAGATGGACTTTCAGCGCGTCTCCCGCCGTCGTCAGCTTGCCTAATGACGCCAGCAAGGCAAATCCCGCCGCCGAACCGATCCAATAGACGGATTCGATGTAGAATATCAGTTTAATCCGATAAATCGACTGCTGTATGCAGAATCCATATTCGCGGAATAGAATGCCGGCGAGAAGCAAAGGCGTAAAATAGACATAGTATGTAGATACCCGTAGTGATTTCGCTATTAAAGGCGCGGTGGAAACTATTAAAAGCGCCGCGAAAGCATAGACGATTAAAGTCAGATAGAAGCCTGTGCGGGCTGTGCGTTCGAATTTGCCGGGAATAGCGGCGTAGCGGATCATCGGATGCAGGACGAGATATTTATTGAAAATGGTGATGAACGTGAAGAGCGCAAATACACTGGCGTATATTCCATGCTCTTCGACCGGAAGCGTCGGAACTAAAATGAAGAGCAGCGATATTCCATAGAGCATCGGCGGAATCTTGGTTGCTCCCGCCCAGCCGATCGATCCCAGATGATGAAAGAGGTTCACTTCGCCTTCGGTTTTTCAGCTTCGGCTTTTTCTTTTTCTACGGCTTTTCTTTTGGTAACGTCCGCGGCTTTGACGGAACGGGTTCGCGGCTTGGGATACATCAACCGGTTCAGTTCGGCTTCAAGGCTTTCGCGGTCGAGGTTTCGCTCGGTGAATTCTCCGTTGCAGGCGACCGAAACGCTTCCCGATTCTTCGGAGACGACGACCGCAACCGCATCGACTTCTTCGGTAATGCCTAAAGCTGCAAGATGCCGCGTGCCCAAGGTCTTGTCATCGACGTTGCGCGTTGAAAGCGGCAGAATGCACCGCGCCGCTACGATGGTCTCGCCGGATATGATCAGCGCTCCGTCGTGCAGGGGGGAGCGCGGGTAGAAAATCGACACCAGCAGATCGACGCTGACCTCGGCCTGCAATTCGACGCCGGTCTCGAAAATGCCTCGCATCCCGGTAGATCTTTGAAGCACGATCAGCCCGCCGAAGCGTCTTTTAGACAGTTCGAACGCGGCGTCGGAAACCGCCGAGACCACTCGCTCGCCGCCGGCTTGGAACAGGTTGCGCAATATGCCCATCTGCCCAATCCGAACCAGCATCCTCCGCAGTTCCGGCTGAAACAGGATTACGAACGCAATCACCCATACAGCGCCGACTGACTGGATCAGCCAGGTCATTCCGCTCATCCCGATCAGGCCTGCCAGAGAGCCGCCGGTGAGCAGCACCAGCATCCCGGCGAACATCTGCGTCGCCCGCGTGCCGCGAACGATCCGGTAAACCTGATAAAAGACGACGGTTACCGCTAAGATGTCGAGGATATCGATTATGTTGACCGGTAAAAAACCGATTCGAAAGAGTTCCATTAAGCTCCTAATAGATAAAAGCTAACTGCAATGGCGCGAAGACTCCACAGCATCCGCGAGAGCTTGCAGACGAGGGCGTCTGCAAGCTCTCTGATTACTGGGAAAATAGACCGCTTAACCTCCCCCCTTCTATCTGAAGGGGGGATACAGGGGGGTTGCGACTTACGTCAGAAAATGAGTCTATTTTCATATTCCGTGGCGAAGCTCGCTTCATGAGCAATTACTGGGAAAATAACGCTCCCGTACGCAGTCATTCCAGCG
>CAZWOY010000452.1:0-3612 GCA_964635255.1 uncultured bacterium | reverse complement strand
TAGGGCAGGCGTCCCTGCCTGCCAGTGCGACTCTGCAAGGTTGCGAAGGCAGGCGTTCCTGCCTGCCAGTGCGACTCTGCAAGGTTGCGAAGGCAGGCGGGGACGCCTGCCCTACCGGTAGATTTTTTTTCCCAGTAAATAAACTCATTTTCTGACGTAAGTTGCAACCCCCCTGCATCCCCCCTTCAGATAGAAGGGGGGAGATTACGCGGTTTATTTTCCCAGTAATTCACAACAGACCAAACACTTAATATGGCGCTCCACAATCGGTTCAATCTGTTTAATCTGCTGTGAATCAGCTCGTTTTATGCGTTCTCTTTCAACCCCTGAATCATCTCCTGCAGCGCCTTCTTGCCGTCGCCGAACAGCATCAGGGTGTTGTCATGCGCGAACAGCGGGTTGGGAATGCCCGCGAATCCGGGGCTTAAGCTGCGTTTTATGACTACGCAGGTTTTGGCTTTATCGACGTCTAAGATGGGCATGCCGGCGATAGGTCCGGTCTCCTTGCGGGCGTCGGGATTGACTACGTCGTTCGCGCCGATTACTATGGCTGCGTCGGTTCTTGAAAATGTCGGATTGATTTCCTCTAAGGTCTTTAGTTTGTCATAGGGAATATCCGCTTCAGCCAGCAGGACGTTCATGTGTCCGGGCATGCGTCCCGCGACCGGATGGATGGCGAACTCGACTTCAACCTCCATGCCTTCCAGCAGGTTCATTACGTCGCGCACCTGGTGCTGGGACTGCGAAACGGCTAATCCATAGCCGGGCGCGATCACGACGCGGCTGGCGCCTTCAAGGATCATCGCGACTTCTTCGCCGGAAGTGGATTTGACCTTTCCGGCGTAAATATCGTCAGCCGACATACCGCCTTCTTCCGGTCCTAATACGCCGAATATCACGTTGGTCAGCGAACGATTCATAGCGATGCACATAATGTTCGTCAGGATCAATCCCGAAGCTCCAACCAGCGAACCGGCGATAATCAATCCGGTGTTGCTGATGACAAATCCGGTGGCTGCGGCTGCCAGTCCCGAATAGCTGTTCAACAGCGAAATCACAACCGGCATATCGGCGCCGCCGATGGGTATGACCAGTAGAATGCCCAGCAGCGAACCGATAGCGACTAAGATCCAGTACAGATAAGGATTGGAAGGATCGGTTACGACCATCACCCCAACAACGATCGCCGCGATTCCGAGCAATATATTTATAATGTGCCTTGCCGGTAGAAGAACAGCCTTTTCGGTAATAGTTCCCGATAGCTTTCCGAAGGCAACCAAACTGCCCCAGAAGGTCACCGCGCCAATGATTCCCGAGAAAACCGTCGCCACTTTCAACTGAGTCGTAGCGATTAAAGCCGTTGCGCCGGTCGCCTCGATCAGAGCCGCTCCGGCGACCAGAACCGAAGCGCCGCCGCCGAATCCGTTGAACAATCCGACCAGTTCGGGCATGGCGGTCATCTCGATCTTCATCGCCAGAATAACGCCGATCAAACCGCCGATGACTACGCCCAGAATAATCCACTCGAAGCCGATAATGTTCTTATCGAGCAGCGTAACAATCACGGCTATAAACATGCCCAATGCGCCGGTTTTGTTTCCTTTTACGGCGGTGCGCGGATGGGCTAATCCTTTCAAACCGAAAATAAACAGCGCGGCGGCTAATAGATAGGCGAGATTGATTACGACCTGCACTATGTCAAGTCCGCCGCCGGCAGTTATTCCGGCAAGTTTCAGCAGGGGATTTGTAACTTCGTGCAACGTCATTTATTCTCCCCCTTCTTTTGAAACATTTTGAGCATCCGGTTCGTAACCATAAAGCCGCCGGCGACGTTGACCGTAGCGAAAACCACGGCGGCGGTTCCTAAGATTATGGTTAAGGTCGAATGCTGCATACCGGCGGAAATTATCGCGCCGATGATCGTAATGCCGGAAATGGCGTTCGATCCCGACATCAGCGGCGTGTGCAGCGTTGGAGGAACCTTGGTGATAACTTCGAAACCTACGAAAATCGCCAGCACAAATATCGTGAACAAAGAAATAATATCAGCCATTATTCGTTTCCTCCTTTTTTTCAGTTTCCGGTTTAAGGCCCATAATATCCATTACCCGTGGATGTACGACTTTGCCGCTTTGGGTAATCATCGTTTCTTTTGTGATCTCGTCTTCCCGGTCGAGTTCGATCTTGCCGTCTTTTACCAAATGCCTGAGATAAGTTAGGACGTTGCGCGCGTACATTTCGCTTGCATGATAAGGAATGGCTGCGGGAAGATTGAGCAAGCCGATAATGGTTACGCCGTTTACATCGACAATTTCACCGGGTTTGGTCAGTTCGCAGTTTCCGCCTCGCTCCGCCGCAATATCGACGATAATCGATCCGGGGCGCATAGCTTCCACCATCTCTTTAGTAACCAATAACGGCGCTTTCTTCCCCGGAACAGCGGCGGTTGTGATCGTAACGTCGTTTTCGGCTAAGACCTTGAACATCATCTCGCGCTGTTTTTTCAGGAATTCTTCGCCCATTTCTTTAGCATATCCGCTTTTATCCTCAGCCGCGCCGGCGTCGAGTTCCAGTTCGACGAACTTGCCGCCGACCGATTCGACCTGTTCCTTAACCGCAGGGCGGATATCATAAGCGTGAACCACCGCGCCTAATCTTTTCGCCGTCGCTATCGCCTGCAGTCCCGCAACGCCCACGCCGACGACGAAAACTTTCGCCGGTTTGACCGTTCCCGCCGCCGTCATCAGCATTGGGAACATGCGCGGCAGCCGGTCCGCAGCTAATATTACCGCTTTATATCCGGCAATCGTCGCCATCGAAGAAAGCACGTCCATCGACTGCGCGCGCGTGATGCGCGGCATCATTTCCAATGATAACAGGATTGCGCTTTTTTCCGCCAGCGCTTTGTTTTCCGCAAGCGCGGTCAGTGGATCGGCGAAACCTAAAATGATCTGATTTTCCTTCAGCAAATCCAGATCGGACTTGCCGTTTTCAGGATTGGAACCTAATGTTCTGACGAAGGCAAGGATATCGGACTGGGCGAACAAATCCGACCGGGAGCCGGCTTTCGCCGCGCCTTTGTCTTTGTAGGCTTTATCCATAAACCCGGCTTGTTCTCCCGCCCCCTCTTCAAACAGAACTTCCAATCCCAATTTGATTAATCCGGGAACCACGTCGGGAATAATCGCCACCCGATTTTCCCCCGGATAGGTCTCCTTGGGAATTCCTATCTTCATCGTCCATCCCTTACTTTTTTATCGAATGAAAAGGCAAAACAAAATATGAAACAAAACTCACCGCAGTGAGAAATTTTCGCTTGAATTCAATTTTTTAGGTATATACGAGAGATGTAGGCATTTGAGTGTAAAAAAGCGGGATATTTATGGTAAGTGTAAAATTGAGCGGAATAATCGACATTTAAACAAGAGCTTACAAACTCCCCTGTTTGCAAGCTCTACGGCGTTTGCCTTCCCCGGCTTGATTAGCCGGTCGCACGCTTTCTATCCTTTTTCCATCCTACCGAACCAGATTAACCTTCCGCACGTCTTCCCAGCCTGCGCTTTTCAATTTAACAAAATAAACCCCCGAACTCAACCCTTCCGCCCGCCAATG
>CAZWOY010000451.1:0-3616 GCA_964635255.1 uncultured bacterium | reverse complement strand
ACTCAATGTGATTAAACCAGCTATTTTCATGTTCCGTGGCGAAGCTCGCTTCATGGGCAATTACTGGGAAAATAAAAATTTCACCGGTAGGGCAGGCGTCTCTGCCTGCTGACTCGATCATACAGGGAGCGCACTGGCAGGCAGGGACGCCTGCCCTACTTAAGATTCTATTTTCATGTAAGGGCTTTTTACACATGAATCAGGCAGAATTTTCACAGCAAAAAAACCAAATGCGTAAATTAGTTATCGGTACTCGCGGGAGCAAACTCGCTTTAATTCAGGCTGAATCTATCCAACTGATGTTAACGGAAAACTCCGATTTCGAAGTTGAAATTCGCATCATTAAGACTAAGGGAGACAAAGATTTAAAACTAAGCCTTTCATCAGGCAATACAACTGGAATTTTTACGCGGGCTATTGAAAAAAAGTTATCCATCGGCAAAATCGACATTGCGGTACATTCGCTTAAAGATCTACCTTTGAAACAACCTGATGATCTGACGATTGCAGCGATACCCAAACGTGAGTCTATTTCCGAAACGCTGGTTGTGAATTCCGAATTAATAGCGCCGAAAAACTATTTGTTTCCCATCAAACCAGACGCGGTAATCGGAACTTCCTCGCAAAGGCGCAGACGACAAATTCTTTCAAAGAATAAAGATGTTGTGGTAAAAGAAATACGCGGCAACTTGGATACCAGATTGAGTAAAATAAAAAGCGGCGAATACGGCGCGTCTATATTTGCCGCAGCCGGACTGAACCGACTAAAGCCCGATCTCAGCGATTTCAGAGTTTTCGATCTCGATAACAAAGAATTTCCGAGCTCCCCCGGACAGGGAGCCTTAGCGATTGAAATGCGCATCGAAGACCCGCTTCGGGATAGAATCAAAGGCATGCTGAATGACGACATAACTGAAAAATGCATTAAAGCGGAACGCGGGATACTTGAAATGTTCGGCGGCGGATGCGCTCTGCCGTTGGGAGTCAATATTCATTTCAACGGACAGGAATTTTACTCTAATTCTTTTTATTGGGATTCGGACGGCTGCCGGCGCTATTCTGACAATCACAGAAATATTGAAAACCTCATTGAGAATATTTACAAGCATTTAAAATCCAAAAGTTCAATTTAAACATCGAAAAAGAAAATGCCATTTCCAGAAGAGAGACCAAGAAGACTTAGACGAACTGCCGTTTTGCGCCGTCTGGTTTGCGAAACTAAAGTTTCGGTCGATGACCTGATACAGCCGCTGTTCATTGTCGAAGGCAGCGGGATAAAAAAAGAAATCGCGTCCCTGCCGGGACAATTCCACCTTTCGCCGGACAAAGCGGCGGAGGAATGCAAACGCATTTTCGATCTTGGAGTTCCGGGAGTTATAATTTTTGGAATTCCCAACCATAAAGATCCCGTCGGCAGCGGCGCCAGCAGTAGGGATGGAATTATTCAAACCGCAGTGAGACGCATTAAAGAAGCCGCTCCCGAATTGCTGGTCATAACCGACGTTTGCCTGTGCGAATATACCGATCATGGGCACTGCGGGATCATTCGAGATAACGACGTCGATAACGACGCGACTCTGTTTCTTTTAGCCAATGCAGCTCGAAGTCTCGGCAAAGCGGGAGCCGACATCGTTGCGCCGTCGGATATGATGGACGGCAGAGTAGCCGCGATCCGCAAAGCTTTGGACGAAGTAAAACTCAGCCATATTCCCATACTGTCCTACGCTGCGAAATTCGCGTCTGCGTTTTACGGTCCTTTTCGGGACGCAGCCGGATCCGCGCCTTCTTTCGGAGACAGAAGAGGCTATCAGATGGATCCGGCAAACTTTTTGGAAGCCGTTCGCGAGGTGGAACTCGATATCGACGAAAGCGCCGATATGGTTATGGTAAAACCGGCTATGCCCTACCTGGACGTACTCTACGCAGTAAAAAGCCGTTTTGGCAAACCGACCGGAGCCTACCAGGTTTCAGGCGAGTACGCCATGATCGAAGCCGCAGCCGGAAAAGGCTGGCTGGACAGAAAGCGAGCTATTTGCGAAAGCATGCTATCCATTAAGCGCGCCGGAGCCGATTTCATTCTAACGTACTGGGCGTCTGAAGCCGCTGAGTGGATAAACGAAGGATCATTTAACTGGTGATAGTCAAATGAACGATACGAACAACTTATTCGAAAGAGCTTCCCGCTCGATCGTGGGCGGCGTAAATTCGCCTGTGCGGGCGTTTAAATCCGTCGGCGGCAATCCAATGTTCGCTAAAAAGGCGTCCGGGGCTTATATCTGGGATGTAAACGACGTCAGGCGGGTCGATTACGTCGGCTCATGGGGTCCTATGATTGCCGGACACGCTCATCCTGACGTTACTAACAAGATTTCCGAAATTGCATCGCTGGGAACAAGCTACGGCATTTCGACAAAAATAGAAATCGAATTGGCGGAAGAAGTTAAAAAACGAATGCCGTCGATCGAAAAAATTCGATTCGTAAACTCCGGTTCTGAAGCGGCGATGTCGGCTGTTCGATTGGCGAGGGCTTATACGAAAAAAGATAAAATAATTAAATTCGCCGGCTGCTATCATGGACACGCCGACAGTTTCCTCGTCTCCGCCGGATCCGGAGCGGCGACTTTAGGTTTGCCCAACAGCCCAGGCGTAACAAGCGGATCCGCTCAGGATACTCTCATCGCTGAATTCAACGATATTGAAAACGTCGCCGCACTGTTTGCTGACGCGAAAGACGAAATTGCCGCCGTAATTTTAGAGCCGATAACCGGCAACATGGGCGTTATCCTGCCGGAAGACGGATTTTTTAAAGACCTTCGCAAACTATGCGACGCTAACGACGCGCTGTTAATATTCGACGAAGTAATGACGGGATTCCGCGTTGCTCGTGGGGGAGCGCAAGAGATTTACAATGTTAAACCCGATCTGACGCTTTTAGGCAAGATCATCGGCGGCGGTTTGCCGGTTGGCGCTTTCGGAGGCGCCAGCGAAATTATGGAACTTCTCGCGCCTTCGGGACCGGTTTACCAGGCGGGAACGCTCTCCGGCAATCCGCTGGCAATGGGCTGCGGTCTCGCAACCCTAAACCTCTTGACGGACGAGGCTTACGCCCGGCTTGAAGAGTCTTCCAAATCGATTGAAGAAACGCTGGTTGAAGAAACTCGTCGAAACAATATTCCGGCGCAAATCCCTCGAAAAGGATCGATGGCGACACTCTTTTTCTCTGAAGTTCCAGTTAAAAATTTTACCGGCGCTCAAAATGCCGATCATCGGAAATTCGCTAAATTCTTCCGGTCGATGTTCGATAACGGCGTCCTGCTGCCGCCAAGCGGATATGAAAGCTGGTTTGTATCGTTGGCGCATGATGAAAATGCATTAGATTTAACCACCGAAGCGATTAAGAAAAGCCTGAAAGATATTTAACTTCCTCTGCGCGGCCCGGATTCAGCGAATCCGGGCTGCATCTTGTGGGAAAGCTTGTCGTGGATAAGTTTTTCATGAGAACAGCTACCTCAAAATATTTTTACCTCGTTCCCACGCTCCTGCGTGGGAATGCATATCGATCTCATATTGTTAAGTATGCATTCCCACGCTGGAGCGTGGGAACGAGCTGGAAAGA
>CAZWOY010000450.1:0-3632 GCA_964635255.1 uncultured bacterium | reverse complement strand
TATAAACATGGGCAGCCGGGAATGGACGTATTTGACCATTCAAGGTTGTCGATTGTTCGAGCTGCGTCGATTCAGGAAACGGTAGAAAGCTGCCCATGGCACGCTGAAATACCGTAGCCTGTGGCATTGATTGTTAAACACGAAGTTTAAAAGATAAAAGTGCAAAATACAATACCGAAACATTCAACTTGCTATAATGCTGTGTTGTCCAGCATTTATGCAAGTTTATTTCTATTTATAATTAACAGTTCTACCGCAGACGCCGTTCGATGCGGAGCGATCTTTGGAATGGTTGTCGACGCTCGAACGGGCGATGGAATCGGGTGGGCGAACGTGGTTTTGGAGGAAACGGGACAGGGCGTTTCAAGTCATGAGAATGGCGAATTTCATTTGCTTATGGTTCCTTCGGGAACCTATACTCTGCGGGCTTCGCATCTTGGATTCCGGGATGAAATTAGATTGGTCGAACTTACGCCCGAAGATACGCTTCATATCGACCTGTATCTTAATCCTCGTGCGCTGTCGCTGCAAATTGTGGACGTCAAGGGCGAAAAGGCGGATACAGCCAGTTCGGCGGATAACGATCCCGTTATGCAAATGGACGGCGGCAAGCTTCAGCGGGAGTTGGGATTGACTATCGCCGAGACGGTCGATGAAGAGCCGGGAATCGCGCAGCGCTCAATGGGTCCTGCGCCTGCGAGACCGGTTATGCGGGGGCTGAGCGGCGACCGGCTTCTGATCTTGGAGGATGGCAAACGCACGGGAGACCTTTCAGCGACTTCGAGCGACCATGCCGTAGCTATCGAACCTATGACCGCCGGAAAAATAGAAGTCATTCGCGGAGCTGAAACGCTGCTGTACGGTCCGGGGGTTATGGGCGGCGTCGTCGATATCGAACGCGGGATAATCCCTAAAGGCGCACTTCATCGGACTCAGGCGAGTGTTTCGTTTCAAAGCGAGAGCGTAAACGACGGCTGGAGCGGTGGTGTAAACCTTGAAACGCCTCTGAGCGCGTTAGCTATGAAAATAGACGGAAGCCTGCGTTCAACCGGCGATGTGAAGACTCCGGAAGGAATGTTGGGGAACACGGCTGTCAAAACAAGAAATGCGGGGCTGGGTTTAAGCCTGCACAAATCCCGGGGCATGGCGGGCGCATCGGGAACGTTCTACGAATCGGAATACGGCATTCCGGGTGGATTTATCGGCGCGCATCCCAACGGCGTTTCTATTGAAATGAGACGCGGCAATTTCGAGTTTATGTCGCGAATTTATCCCCCGATAAAGATGTTCCGTCAGGTCGAATTCTCTTACGCTTATGCGAAATACTACCATGCGGAATATGAATCGAACGGCGCATTGGGGATGGAATTCGGAACCTTGATGGATAACATAAATTTGAAGATTCACCTCAGGGAACACTTTCTGTTCGACAAGGGCGTTTTAGGGATGTACGGCGAATTGCGGGATTATGCAACCGGTGGATTCTCTTTCACGCCTGCGACAAGCGAACGGCAATTCGGTTTTTTCGCCTATGAACAAAAGAAGCTAAACCGCATTCATTTCAAAGCCGCCGTTCGATTCGATTTTAGAAAGATCGATCCCGATTATTCATATTACGACGTGGTAATCGGTCATGTTAGAAAGCGGACGTTTTCCGGCTTAAGTTCGGCGCTGACGGTTAAAACGCCTTTATACGGCGATATAGTTTTAGGCGTAAACTTAATGCGCAGTTGGCGCGCTCCGACGGTCGAAGAGCTTTTCACCCGCGGACCGCATTTAGCCGCGTACTCCTACGAAATCGGAAATCCCGATCTAAAAGCGGAACGCGGATTCGGCTCCGAACTGTTTTTGAACGGCAGGCTATCGACGCTGCAAGGACGAATAACGATCTTTAGAAACGGCTTCGCAAACTACATCTTCCCCAGCTTTTCAGGCAGGCTGAGCGCTTCGCGCAACGATCTTTACGAGTATCGATACATGGGGCGGGACGCCGTAATGATCGGAACTGAAGCCAATATCGACTGGGATTTTGCGCCGCGCTGGAATCTGCATGGAGTGTTAAGCTATGTCAGAGGCGAGTTAGCCGGATCCGGAACTCCCATGCCGCTTATCCCGCCTTTAAGCGGAAGACTGGGCGTTATGTACAGAATCTGCTGCTGGAGCATAAATTTTGACGCCATCGGTTCGACGAAACAGGACCGCTTATATATTTCCGAAGATCCTGACGCCCGCCCTGAGGATGGAACTTCCGCCTGGATCAAATACGATTTTTCCATCCAAATGCAGAAGCCTTGGAAGGGATTGCTGCATACCGCCGTATTATCGATAGACAATCTGTCCAATGTGGCTTACAGAAATCACTTGTCGAGGATTAAGGCGATTATGCCGGAACCGGGGCGGAATGTTCGGTTAATTTATCGGGTTTATTTATGAATTGCCAACTCGTTCCTGCGCAGAAGCGTGGAAACGAGTAAAAAAAGCCTCAGGCAGCGATTCCTGCACAGGAATGACTGCGTCAAATTTTTCGCATCAACAGACAATCTGCCAAGCAGGAATCTATCTAACCTTGTGGTAATCGCCTGAATAATATGGATATCTGCGCAGCAAACTGTCCGATAATTGAATGCGAGAGCTTGCAGACGCCCTCGTCTGCAAGCTATTCCAACTCTTACGCCCCTCCCAAAACCTTCAACGATTCAATCTGCCTGAAGACGTCGTGCATAAAATCGATATAGATCTCTTCCTCTTTGCGCCGCTCGGTGTGGAACGGATAGATAAAGACCAGCAGCGTCTGCACCCATTTCGTGAGCGAAGCCCTGCTGCTGTAGCTTCCGATTAGGACGTCATCGCCGTTGTAAACGTCCACCGAAACCGAATAAGCGGTAGAGTAAGGAACCGGCAGCGTCGCCGCTGAGACGACCGAGAAAAACGTCCCTAAAAAATGTTTGGCGAACGAGTTTTCTTTCTTAAACTTCATCCGCAAAACATAGTCATACGCCGCAATCATACTGTCCTTCTCCGCCCTTCGCTTCGCGTCGGCTATGTCGGACGCGAATTCCGTGTATGTGCCGTACTTGCCTACGTTGGTCAGTTCGTTCAGCGCGTCGATAAACAGGTCGTCGAAATCGCGGATGATTTGGCGTTTCGTTTCCAGCTTAGGAATGGCGTCGTAACCGATTTTCTGCTCATAATGGCTGAAAATAAACAGAACGCTGACCTTTCCGGCTCCGTAATTTTTCGCCTCTTTTTCATGGTAAGCGCCTTTGATATCCGACCTGAACGTGGCGCATCCGGCAATTATCGAAAGCGCCAAGACGCCGGCTATGAATAGGATACTCTTTTTCATGTTCCCGATCCGATTGAATTCGTTCGACTCCCAACTCCGATTACAATTTAAGCTTTAGTGCCGGATTACACAAGAACTATTTTGCTTTGCCGAAGATCTTCTCGCCGTAATCCTGAATTTCTCATTTTAGTATCAGGTATCCGATCGTTCACATCGTTCACTAGCTAACCGAATTAATCCAACCAGATATGTGTTGTAAGAGTAAAGAGTAAAGAGTATAGAGTATAGAGTATAGAGTATAGAGTATAGAGTATAATGTGTGCCATGGCTTGCTTGTCAAGCCATG
>CAZWOY010000449.1:0-3671 GCA_964635255.1 uncultured bacterium | reverse complement strand
TTAACTTTTATAAGCTAACGGGGGCTGTTAAAGTGTTGTGGAAATCGGTGTTAAAATTTATTTACTGGGAAAATAACGCTCCCTTACGCAGTCATTCCAGCGAAAGCTGGAATCGTGCGCCTGTGCGCATACATGTACAGTAGGGTGCAAGTCCCTACCAGACATACGCTCTCCGGTCTGTAGCCGAGTGTAACTGCGTCGCCGCGAGGCGGGGTGGGGAGCAACATTAGGCGAACAGCCAGTCCGTAGGCAACGAACTCGATACGGCGGAGTGTTTTCGACGAGTCTGCGATTCATTGACGAAGTCCGAATTCGCTTGTTTTCAAGCGACCGCCTGCCGCGCTGAGGGGTAGCGTGTTAAAGCGACGGCAGGGAACATCACGTGGTTGGAGACGGAATGGCTTGGACGGACATGTATGTAAATCAGGGAGGTCTGCATGTTTGTGAGAGGCATGCAGGATTCAGAGCGTTCATAGTAGCGTCGAAGCGTCTGTAATGGACGTGGAGCGAAGGGACGCAGGGAGATGGAATGTGAAAGTTCACTTAACTTAGGAGTACCACCAGATATAGTGTCACAACAGACTATACCGTTTGGAGAAGTTCGCGACCGCTGGTCGTGGGCAGAACCTAGTATTTGGACGGAACGCATGTTGACAGCGCTCGAAAGGGGCGTAAAGCATGGCATTTGGTACAGCATGATGGACAAGGTCTGTCGTCTGTCAACTTTGCGCATAGCATTTGAGAAAGTCAAATCACGCAAGGGATCGGCGGGCATAGACCACCAAACCATAACGTTGTACGAACGCCATCTTGAATCGAACTTGCAGCGTCTATTGCGACGTCTTACGGACGGCAGCTATCGTCCGAAGGCTGTCAAGCGCGTTTGGATTGACAAGCCGGGCAAGCGTGAGCAACGACCGCTTGGAATACCCACAGTAGAAGACCGGATCGTTCAGACGGCTCTTCTGATTGTGATAGAACCGATATTCGAGCGTGAATTTTCTGACGTAAGCTTTGGCTTTCGACCGGGACGCGGTTGCAAGGACGCGCTAAGACAAGTGCAACGCTATTTGGATGAAGGATACACATGGGTATTAGACGCTGATTTGAAAGGTTATTTCGACAGCATCGACCATGAAATTCTTTTAAGCGAAGTTCGTAAGAAATTGATTGACGGGAAAATGCTTCGTTTGATCGAACTTTTTCTGGATCAGTCGGTGGTGGACGTGATGGCAAGCTGGACTCCTGAGAGCGGCACGCCTCAGGGCGCTGTCATCAGTCCTTTGCTCGCGAACATATTTCTGAATCCGTTGGATTATGTTTTAGCGTCGCTCGATTTCAAGATAGTCCGTTATGCGGATGATTTTGTAGTGTTATGCAAGAGCGAATCAGAGGCGCGCCGAGCTTTATCCATAGTGCAGGATTGGGTTGACAGCGTCCAATTAACGCTTCACCCGGAGAAGACGGTCATCGTCGAAGCGGTAGAAGACGGCTTTGATTTTCTTGGCTACCATTTCCAAAATGGCACACGCTATCCGTCGGAAAAGAGCCTGAGGAGATTGAAGGACAAGATACGCGCAGAGACGAAGCGAACGAATGGATACAGCCTGGAAGCAATTGTTTTGAGGTTAAACCGAATATTACGCGGCTGGTTCGAATATTTCAAGCATAGCAGGTGGAGGATATTTAAAATTTTAGATGGCTGGATACGTATGCGATTGCGGAGCATATTACGAAAGCGTAATAATGGACGCGGACGAGGCGGTGGTTTGGATCATTTCAAGTGGCCAAATTCCTATTTTTCTGAGCTTGGGTTGTTCTCACTATTATCAGCCCGGCGAACAGTTTGTCAATCCGTAGTACGGTAAACCATCGACTGGAGAGCCGTGTGCGGGAGATCCGCACGCACGGTTCGGAGGGGGGAGCGACTGGGTAACCAGTTGTTCCTACCCCTATCATCTGCTTTCGGCGATAGCGCGAGAATCGGCATGGATTCCAGCTTTCGCTGGAATGACTGCCCGTGGGCAAAATACTGCCCGTGGGCGAAATGTCGAACAAGAGTGTTCGACCTACCATTTTCATGTTCCGTGGCGAAGCCCGCTTCATGAGCAATTACTGCGCTATTTAGCGTGAACGGCGCAGATAAAAAGAAGAATAAGGATTGATTTATACTCTAAGTTTAAATTAAATTAAGCGCTATAAAAATACTTCGAGATCGTTTAACGTAATCTTAAATTGCTATTTTCCCCAAAAAACCGCAGCAAACTGACAAACGAGATCGCCGATCGCGTCGAAAATATGCTTGTTAAGCTGTTTTCGAGTAGCATTACGACAGATATTAGTCCAGGTCGGATAAAGACTCTCAGAGAGCGTCATAAGAAAATGTCCGATGATTTTATTGCGCGTAAACTCACATCTAAGGCTATGCGCAAGACCGCTTTAAGCGGCGGTTTAAGCAACGTGGCTCTAACCGGGTCGGAGTTCCTGCTGACGCTGCCTGAACCGACTTTGCTTTCAAAAATCAGCGGCGCGAGCGGTGTAATATCCTCGATCTCAGCGGAAATTATTTCTACAACTCAGATTCAAATGCAGTTAATATTCGATCTCGCCTATCTTTACGAAGCGCCTTACGATCTTAACGATTATGAAGACATCTGGTCGGTATTCGCTTCGGGATTGGGGATAAAGGGCGTCGAACCGGTTAAAGGCTTTTCGAATAATATATTCATCGAGATTGCAAATGAGCAATTCCAACAGTGGATTCGAGATGGCATAACGAAATCGGTGAGAATCTGGATGCGCAGAAAGCTCATACCTATTATTGCAAGGTATCTTACTATAAACTATCTTACCAGATTGATACCGGTCGCTAATATTATTATCGGCGCAGGTTCCAACTTTTACACTACCAACGACATCGGTAAATGGGGATCCGTAAGAGCTCGAATCAGACGGGAGACTTTTCTAACCCTCAATAGTATATTAGCGCATTCCAAAGAACATGCCCGATTAATTGCCGGTCTGGTTTTCATGGCGGTAACCGCTGACAAAAAACCAACAGTTAACGGCGTGAATTTATTTAATCAGATTGTTAAACGGATCGATCCCACCGAGAAGCAAAAGTTAGAAATGGACCTACTTATCCATTCAAGCGCAATTCAAGATAAGGTATTCACACTTTTAAGAGACATTAAAGATGAAGAATTGTCGGAACGCTTGTTTAAACTTGCTCTGATATGCAATGCCGCTTCGAACTTAATTCCCAGAAAAGAGGATCACGCGTTCCTCAGAAAAGTTGGCGAGTTGACCGGATTTGATTATCACAAAAAGAATTTAACAGACAAAATAGAGTATTTTATGAAATTTTAACGACTTCCATCTCGCGAACCGTCTTTTGAATCGAATTCCAAGACATTTCCTTAAACATAATCCGGGGCAGTTTTAGCAGCTCTGCGAAAATATCCGTCGCTATCGGTTGAAAATCCACTTTCATTGCAAAGAATAAATCTTTTCTGTAAATTTACATTTTCGTGTTTACACTTCATTTATTACAATGTGCAATAAATAGTGTACAAATTACCGGCTCGTTCCCACGCTCCAGCGTGGGAATGCATACTTATTAATAAGCGCATAAAATAGTTTTATCTTTTGGGAGATCAGTTGTTTTGCTA
>CAZWOY010000448.1:0-3672 GCA_964635255.1 uncultured bacterium | reverse complement strand
CAATATCAAGATATTAGGAGATTGCTTAGTCTGCTAAAGGCAGACTCGCAATGACGCTTTTTTCTGCACGTAGTAATATGTGCATAAAATAGTCGCCATCTCACGGAATCCGCTTGATGAGGAATACTATGCAATATCAAGATGTTAGGAGATTGCTTAGTCTGCTAAAGGCAGACTCGCAATGACGCTTTCGGCGCGCTATTTTTTTCTAACCTAATCGCCGCGACGTCCAGGCTGCAGAGGATAAATTTTCCTTTAGACTCTGTATTTTATTCACTTCTATTTCAAATTACCGCCTTTTATTTTACTTTATCTTCTTAAAAAAATCCACATTCAAAAGTTGAAGATACAGATAAAGCATTGATTGTCGTTCACGCTGGATTCACCGAAAACAGGCTGATTCTTTGGGGCGAAAAATCGCTCGGAGAGGGGTTTGTTCCTAAGAAAAAACCGGGACGAAAGCCTAAGAAGCCTCGTCCCGAATATTATCTTTACGATCCAGGGATCGAAAAACTTAGGGAAATTCTGGAGCTTGCCGGATTGGATCCGGACAGCGAAGAAAATAAATCAATTAAAGCGTTTGTTTGGGCGCCTTCCGGCAATGGAAAGCCTGCAGCGTCCTCGCCAATGATCGATGAACCTTTCGAGCCCAACGTCGAAGTCAAATTGAAGCCGTGGGAAATCACGGCGTTCAAGCTTTCCACCAAGGGAGCCGTGGATTTTCTCGGTTTCTGTGCAGGTAAACCGATTATCGTTCCGGGAATCATTCCTGGCGGCGACGCAGCGTTTTGGGCGAACGCCATGCGTTTTGCGGGAACAATTATAACAAGGCAGCAATTCCTGCCGGACATTGTCAAGCAGGGCGAGCAATACTTCGCCAAGTGGAAACCGGTATTTATCGGAGAAGATCAAGTCCGGCTCGACAATCTCGTCTTGTCCATGCCAACCGTTTGCCGCGCAGTCGCCGCTAACAACGCCGGCGAAACTCCCAATGTTCCGCCGCGCAAAATTCTCATCGATTTTATCAGTTCAATCGTTGATTTTACTGTGCGCAATGGGCTGTCTGCCGATGACAGCCAGATAAAAATCAATCTGGGCGGTTTACGGGGAAAATCATTTTCCAGCGTTCACGACCAATGGCTTCACGCTCTAACCGCTTCTGACGGTTCGATCGAGGGCGATTCTCGAGAGTTGTTTGAGTTAGCCTTTAATATCAAGGAATGGCAGCGCCCTATCGATATAACGTCTTCAGCTCCGTTCCGGCTCTGCTTCAGGCTGGAGGAACCGGCGGCGGTCGAAATGGAGTCAAAGGCGGCGAAAAAGATCGACGCCAGCCGCAAGACTTGGAATATCAATTATTTATTGCAGGCAAGAAACGACCCCAGCCTGCTCATTTCCGCGTCGGACTCTTTTAACGCGCACAAGCGAGCAATTCAAAATATATTTAAACGCTATAGTTTTAATCCGAAGGAATACATTTTATTCGCGCTGGGCCAGGCGTCGAGCATCTGTCCTAAAATTGAAGCAAGTCTAAAAACCGCGATCCCCGACGGCTATTCTACGGATCATGCCGGGGCGTTTCAGTTTTTAACGGAGAAGGCGGCGGCGTTGCAGAATGCAGGTTTTATGGTTATGCTGCCGTCTTGGTGGAGCGGCGGCGACAAGAAACGGCAGATTAGAGCCAATGCAAAGCTGAAAAAAAATAAAATGGTTGGCGGCGGCAAATTGACGCTCGATTCTATTATATCGGTCGATTGGGAATTAGCGCTGGGAGAAGAAAAGCTCACTATCACCGAATTGAAGCAATTGGCAAAGATTAAAACGCCGCTGGTCAGAGTGCGGGGGAAATGGGTTATTATCGATCCAAAAGAGATTCAATCTGCGGTCGAGTCCTGGAAGAGTAAAGAGGATGAATTATCGTTGCGCGATATTGTGAGGATGTCCATTGGCGCAGATAAAACTCCCGATGGTCTGGAATTTGGCAGCGTTAAAGCAACGGGTTGGATCGAGAATTTTTTCTCAGAATTTCACGGCGGAACGACCCCGGAAAATCTTGCCACTCCAAGCGGATTTGAAGGTAAATTGCGCGCTTATCAATCCCGTGGATTTACCTGGCTTCAGTTCTTGCAGAAATATGGACTGGGCGCCTGTCTTGCGGACGATATGGGATTGGGAAAAACGATAGAAGCTTTGGCGCTGCTGCAATACAATCTGGAAACCGGTGAAAAGAAACCGGTCTTGCTGATCTGTCCGACGTCGGTGCTTAGCAATTGGCGGAAGGAAACGGAGCGCTTTACGCCGGATTTGCCGGTGATGGTTCATCACGGTCCCGACCGGCAGAAAAAGAAAGCGTTTCAAAAGGAAGCCGTCAAATACGGAATCGTGATCAGCAGCTACGCCCTCCTGCACCGGGATCTGGCAACGTTTAAGCTGGTCGATTGGTCGGGCGTGATACTCGACGAGGCGCAGAATGTCAAGAATCCCGATACTAAGCAATCCAAAGCGGCTCGGTCTATCAAAGCGGACTATCGCATCGCGCTAACCGGAACGCCGGTTGAGAACAACATCGGCGATCTCTGGTCGATCATGGAATTTCTTAATCCGGGCTTTTTAGGCAATCAGGCGACCTTTAAGCGGGAATTCTTTACGCCGATACAAACCAGGAACGATGAACATGCGGCGGCGAGGCTGAAGCGGATAACTCAGCCATTTATTCTACGGCGGGTGAAGACGGATAAGAACATAATAAAGGACCTGCCTGAAAAAATTGAAGCGAAGGTTTTCTGCAGGCTGACGAAAGAACAGGCTTCGTTGTACGAGTCTATCGCCGAGGATACGATCGAATCGCTGCAGGAGATGGATGGCATACAACGCAAGGGGCTTGTTCTGGCGACGCTGATGAAATTAAAGCAGGTATGCAACCATCCGGCGCATTTTCTGAAAGATAACTCATCGCTGCCCGATCGTTCCGGCAAGTTGACGCGGTTGACGGAAATGTTGGAAGAATTGCATGAAACTGGCGATCGTGCGCTGTTGTTTACGCAATATAAGCAAATGGGAGATCTGCTGAAGAAATATTTGCAGGAAATGTTAGGCAGGGAAGTTCCCTTTTTGCACGGCGGCGTTGCAAAGAAAAAGCGCGACGAAATGATCGACCGGTTTCAATCGGACAATGGTTTGGCGAGCGTTTTTATATTGTCGTTGAAAGCCGGCGGGACGGGCTTGAATTTGACGCGCGCCAATCATGTGTTCCATTACGACCGCTGGTGGAATCCCGCCGTCGAGAATCAAGCCACCGACCGGGCGTTTCGCATTGGGCAAAAGCGAAATGTGATGGTTCACAAATTCATCTGCGCCGGCACGCTGGAGGACAGAATCGACGAGATGATCGAACACAAACAATCGATCGCGTCGCAGGTGGTCGGAACCGGCGAAGGCTGGCTGACGGAGCTTTCGGACAATGAACTGAGGAGTATTTTCACGCTCGGGAAGGAGGCTTATGGAGACTAACGCAGCGCAGGATTTGGAAGACGGTTGGGATTAAATGGAATAGCGCATAGGACGCCGGAACAGATCGAATCTGAAATTCGTTATTAGTTAGGTCATAAAATGTTATCCTTTAGTAGGGCAGGCGTCTCGGCCTGCCGGTTCGTAATGTAGGAAACGCTGGCA
>CAZWOY010000447.1:0-3680 GCA_964635255.1 uncultured bacterium | reverse complement strand
ATTCCAGCTTTCGCTGGAATGACTGCCCGTGAGCAACATACTGCCCGTGAGCAACATACTGCCCGTGGGCAACATACTGCCCATGGGCAACATACTGCCCGTGGGCAAAATGTCGAACAAGAGTGTTCGACCTGCTTGACTTTACTTTCATGTTCCGTGATGAACCTCGCGTTATGAGCGATTCCTGCAAATCAGTTTGCCCGGGAATGTTAAGCGTTTGTCCGAGAATCCAAATAAGCGCCCGTCAGGCATTCTCGCCCGACGGGTTGTCGTTGAAACGACAAAGCCTGAAACTCCGCGTCAAACAGGCAGTTCTACTTGTCTTCTTTTCAGTTCCCGCCTGTTTGCCTTCCCTTAATTTTGATAGAATATTCACAAATTCGATCTTTAAACATTGCGGTATAAGCAATAATTTATTTAATAATAAGTTATTGGCAAAGGGGGATCGGTTGTTCCAACCAAAGTAAAAATCAGGAGGCAGATATGCCTGAATTAGTTACTATACAACGGCACATACTTGAGACTGAGCGAAAATTTCCTCATGCTACAGGCAGATTTACCGGATTGCTGCAACATATCGCTTTGGCTTCCAAGGTAGTAGCGGCTGAAGTGCGCCGGGCGGGTTTGAAAAACATACTCGGCGCTACCGGCAAATCAAACGTGCAGGGTGAACAGGTGCAGAAACTCGACAAACTCGCTCACGAGACATTATCGAAATTAATGATGGAATCCGGGTATTTGGCGGTTATGGCGTCTGAGGAAGAGGAAAACGTCATTCTCGTGCCGGACGATTACCGGCGCGGCGCTTATGTGGTTAATTTCGATCCTCTTGATGGATCATCGAATATCGATGCAAATGTATCCATCGGCACAATCTTTTCGATTCTGCCTCGTTTGACGCCGCAGGATCGGCATCCGACAATGGAAGACTGTATGCAGCCGGGCCGGCGTCAATTGGCTGCCGGCTACGTCTTGTATGGTTCATCGACTATGTTCGTTTACACAACCGGCGCAGGAGTCCACGGTTTTACTTACGATCCGACCATCGGCGAGTTTGTGCTGTCGCATCCGAACATTAAAACGCCTGATTATGGAAAGATTTACAGCATTAACATGGGAAACAAGCGATACTGGTCGGAAGGGGTCAAACAATATATCGAAGATTTGCATGATAAAGACGAAGAGCGGCAGACGCCTTATTCCTGCCGTTATATCGGCTCGCTGGTTTCTGATTTCCATCGGAATCTGCTTTACGGCGGCATTTTTCTCTATCCCGCCGATAATAAAAAGAATCCTGACGTTTTTAAGCCGAAACTGCGCCTGCTTTACGAGGCGAATCCGCTCGCTTATGTTGTGGAGCAAGCCGGCGGCGCAGCCTGCGATGGATCGACCGATATACTTGATATAATGCCCGACGATCTTCATCAGCGAGTTCCACTGTTTATCGGCAGCCGCAGAAACATCGAGGACCTGAGAGAGTATATAAGAAAGTTCGACCGGAAAGAGTAATTGTTAAGAATTAATTGCAACTCGATAGCGATTGCATTTACAGGGAAGTAAATGGGATTAAGACCGCCGGGTTTTTCCTAAGCTGGATTCTGAATTGCTGCAGTTCGGATGAGTTTCATAAATTTTCCTTAGATTTCGCGAATCCGGAACTAAATCGACTGCGAGTTTTAAAAAAGCGAGAGTGGCGGAATAGGCAGACGCGCTGGATTTAGGATCCAGTCGGTGATCCCGGTGGGGGTTCAAATCCCCCCTCTCGCACTGTTGGCGCAGGATTTTAAACATGGGATTCCTGAAGAAAATAGAACTCTTTTAGTAGGGCAGGCGTCTCTGCCTGCCTTTCTACATCGCGATTGGCAGGCAGAGACGCCTGCCCTACCAAAGGTTCATTTTGCATTTTATGCATAAAACGCTCATCGAGCAAAAATGGATACAAATACGATATTCACGGCAGGGATTGATTTTTGTCCTCAGTTTTAGAAGAAAATAAAGCGCTCTCTAAGGTTACCTACCTGGGAATGGGCTGGAATCTGGGATTATCGGCGCTGAAACTGGTTGCGGGATACCTTTCCGGTTCTTTGGGCCTGGTTGCCGACGGTTTTCACTCTCTTTCCGATATGGTTTCCGATGTAATCGTTCTGCTTGGGAGTTGGTTCGGCGCAAAGCCTCCCGATGAAAATCATCCTTATGGTCATGGAAAGTTTGAGACTATGGCGGCGATGTTGATCGCCATAATCCTTATAGTTGTGGGCGTTTTAATCATAAAAGACGGATTTGAGAAAATATTCGATTCTCGTGAGGGGCATGTACAAAGCGTTTATGTCATTATTATCGCAATTATCAGTATTGGCGTTAAAGAGTATTTATTTAGAATAACGAGAAAAATCGGCGAACGAATAAAGTCTTCGTCTTTAAATGCAAACGCCTGGCATCACCGCACAGACGCCCTATCCTCAGCGGTAGCGCTTATAGGCGGAATCGCCGGCGTTTTCGGATTTATGATCGGGGATCTCATTGCGGGTATTATAGTCGGAAAAATGATTGTAATCGTTGGGATAAAACTCGGATATGACGCAATTATGGATCTGAGCGAAGCCTCACCCGGCGGTAAAATCGAAAAGCAGCTCAATGAATTAATTGCGGAATGCGGAGACGTTAGAGGCTGGCATCGGCTGCGTGTCAGGCGTATCGGCAGAGAACTCGAAATGGACGTTCATGTGTTGTTAGACCCAAATTTAACGATTGAAAAAGGACACCGGATCGTAAAAAAAATCGAAACAGCCATACAGGAAGGAATCGACTGGCGGATTAATCCCATAATACATATCGATCCCGATACGGACGATATACGCAGGGAAAGCGAGAAGCGAAACGACGCCGTTATTCGATAGGAATATTTTTAATGCATGAAAAAAATCTGAGCGCGCTGAAATTCGCGCCTGAGGAAATAACGCAAAAAGTAAAAACCATCTTTAACGGAATATTGAACGCTTCCAAATCTGTGACGTCGCCGAATTTTACCTCCATCAGCGATTTTGATGTTGGGAAGTTGTTCAAATTATATGATGAGCAGTTTTTCAATAATTTCTTTTGGGACAATTACAGGCAAAAACTAAATTTCAAAATCTCGACAAGAATGACCAAATCCGCCGGCAAACTGACATATTACAAGCAAAATCAATCATTTCTTATTTCGCTTTCAACCAACCTCCTTTTTCAGACCTTTAAGAATGAAAATAGAACTATAAAAGTAAATGGTTTTATATGCACAAACCGGCTTGAAGCGGCTATGCATGTTTTAGAGCATGAGATTATTCACTTAAGCGAATGGATCGTCTATAAGAATTCAAACTGCTCGCACGCCAGATTCCGCAGCCTGGCAAAAAATATTTTCGGACATACGGACGTAACGCATCAACTGGTTGTCGGATCGGAATACGCCCAGATAAGCTACGATTTAAATATTGGCGACACAGTAAGCTTCCAATTCGACGGGATCGAGATGAAAGGCATAATCGCCCGAATTACCAAGCGCGCAACGGTCATGGTCGAGGATGGACGCGGACAATATATGGATAAAGCCGGAAAAAGATACGTCAAGTATTACATCCCGCTCCAGATTCTTAAGAAAAGGTAGTAGAATATTCACCACAGAGGACACAGAGAACACAGAG
>CAZWOY010000446.1:866-3685 GCA_964635255.1 uncultured bacterium | reverse complement strand
CTTAGTCTGCTAAAGGCAGACTCGCAATGACACTTTTTCATGCACGCAGTAATAACAACTGAACCGTTGTGCCCTTTATCCCGCATTCCGACCTAAATAATATACTATAGCCGCCTTTGGTAAATTACAGCAAGCCGCTGACAGAAAAACATCGCGCATTGTATTCAAAAATCTCTGTGCGCCTCTGCATCCTCTGCGCCTCGGTGGTAAAATATTATATTAATCATTGATTTTCACCGAAACTCTGTTATATATTTCACAAATACTACGTAACATTAATCTGATTTCTTTTCACAATCGAAACGGGTGAAGAATGGATGCATTAATGCTGTCGCGGCTGCAGTTCGCGCTCACTACCGCGTTCCATTACCTTTTCCCTCCGTTGAGTATCGGATTGGGCTTGATACTCGTAATCATGGAGGGCATGTATCTAAAAACAGGTAAGGAACTCTACCACCAGATGACCAAATTCTGGGTGCGGATTTTCGGGTTGATTTTCGCTATGGGCGTTGTAACCGGCATCGTGCTTGAATTCGAATTCGGAACGAACTGGTCGCGCTATTCGAGGTTCGTCGGCGACGTCTTCGGGAGCGCTTTAGCCGCCGAAGGCTTGTTCGCCTTTTTCCTCGAATCCGGTTTCCTGGCGATCCTGCTGTTCGGATGGGACAAAGTCTCCAAGGGAATGCACTTTTTCGCGACGCTGATGGTCGCGTTCGGTTCGCACTTCAGCGCGCTCTGGATTATCATTGCCAATTCCTGGATGCAAACTCCCGCCGGTCATCATATCGTCGAAACCGCCGGGAAAACACGGGCGGAAATTACGGATTTCTGGGTGCTGGTGTTCAATCCATCGTCCATGGACCGGCTCGCGCATGTTTTAATCGGTTGCTGGCAAGCCGGAGCCTGGCTTGTCATCAGCGTCTCCGCCTTTTATCTGATAAAAAACAGACACGTCGAATTTGCCAAAAAGTCCATTTCCATCGGTCTGGCAATTGCGCTGATTTCCTCCATTCTGCAGCTATTTTCGGGGCATTCAAGCGCGATAATCGTTGCAAAACACCAGCCTGCGAAACTTGCGGCTATGGAGGGGCACTGGGAACGGTACGATATAGGCAAACTCTACGCAATGGGCTGGGTCGATGAAGAGAACGAGAAAACCTACGGCATAGGCGTGCCGGGAATGTTGAGCTACATGATTCACTTCGATTCGAATATTCCGGTCGAAGGTTTGAAGGCTTTTCCTGAAGCGGATCGACCGCCGGTAAACCTGACTTTTCAGTCCTTCCATATAATGATAGCCATCGGTTCGCTCCTGATCCTGTTAAGCGCTATCGGCGTTTTCGCGCTCATTCGAAAGAAACTGTTCGCGATGAAATGGCTGCTTTGGATATTTGTGTTCACGGTTCTGGGACCGCAGATTGCCAACCAGGCCGGTTGGCTGGTTGCGGAAGTCGGCCGGCAGCCCTGGATTGTGTATGGTATAATGCGAACCAGCGAAGCGGCTTCGCCGGTTATCAACGCCGGGCATGTCTGGTTTTCGATAATAATGTTCACCATCGTTTACGCGCTGCTGTTTATCGCATTTATATTCCTCTTGGACAGGAAGATCAAGCACGGTCCGGTCGAAGGCGATACACTCGAAGCTGGAGGAAAACGAGCATGATAGATTTAAACGTTACCTGGTATATTCTGGTCGGCGTTCTATTTGCCGGCTATGCGATCCTGGACGGATTCGACCTTGGAGTCGGGGCTTTGCATCTGTTTACTAAGAAAGATATTCATCGCCGGATTTTCCTAAATGCGATCGGTCCTGTCTGGGACGGAAACGAGGTCTGGCTGATAACCGGCGGCGGCGCGTTGTTTGCGGCATTCCCCGAGGTTTATGCCACAGCGTTTTCCGGTTTTTATATCGCCTTTATGCTGCTGCTGTTCTCGCTCATTTTCCGTGCCGTTTCGATCGAATTTCGCGGTAAAATGGAGGCGGCCGGCTGGCGGAAACTCTGGGACGCGTCTTTCTCAATCGCGAGCATTTTAGCGGCGCTTCTAATCGGAGTTGCATTGGGAAATATCATTAGAGGCGTGCCGTTGAACGAAAATTTCGAATTTGCCGGAAGCTTTTTCACTTTGTTAACTCCTTATCCCTTACTGGTCGGTATCACAACCGTAGCGCTTTTCATTATGCACGGATCTATTTATTTAGTTATGAAAACTGAAGGCGAACTGCACGATATCGTCCGAAACTGGGTAAATCCGGCGATTATTTTTTTTGTGATAGCTTATGTTTCGACTACTATTGTGACGCTGGTTTTTATGCCGCACATGTCGGAGAATTTGCGTGAAAATCCGGTATTATTCCTGATACCTTTAGCCAATATGTTGATAATCGCCAATATTCCGCGGGAGATCTATCATGGCAGAGATTTCAGGGCGTTCTTATCTTCATGCGGCGCGATGCTGTTTTTAATGGCGCTGTTCGGCATAGGAATGTTTCCGAATCTTATTTACTCAAATCCCAATCCGGAATTCAGCTTGAATATTATCAACGCCGCCTCTTCCGAAAAAACACTGGGTATAATGCTGATAATCGCTATCATCGGCGTTCCGCTTGTGCTGGCATATACGGCAAGCATATACTGGGTATTTCGAGGCAAAGTGAAGTTAACCGAGCATAGCTATTAAGCCGAAATTGTCCGTTTAATAACGTTGGAGTACACGCTTTAGCGTGGAATTTGCACGCTAAAGCGTGTACTCCAACATCAAGTCAGAGGCAAAGTGAAGTTAACCGAGCATAGCTATTAAGCCGAAATTGTCCGTTTAAT
>CAZWOY010000446.1:0-766 GCA_964635255.1 uncultured bacterium | reverse complement strand
AACGTTGGAGTACACGCTTTAGCGTGGAATTTGCACGCTGAAGCGTGTACTCCAACATCAAGAAGGAAAGAGAGAGGCAGAAATGATGGATTCGATTACAGGCGATATCGAAGTCGAAGATTTCGTTGCGCAATATCCCGATTTAGTTCCGCTGTTAACGGATAAGGGAATAATCTGCATTCAATGCGGCGCGCCGATCTGGGGAACTCTTTCGGAAGTAATCGAACGCGCTGGATTTGACGTCGATGCGGTTTTAACGGAATTAAATCGGCGACTGAACCGTTAACAAGCGGCCACAGCGGATTTTATGCTGCTTTATGATACATTATGCAATTTTTTTTGCAACGCATCATTTTTTTATTTTATAACACTTGTTTTAACTGTAATCTGATATTAGTTTATTTCAAACTTCAGAACTTAGAATGTTTAAAATTGAGGTTCCTATGCGGATTTTTCTCATTTCTTTTTTAGTTGCCTTCCTTTTCGTCATACCGATGGATGCGCAGAATTTTAGTACGTTATTCGGTAATGTGACGACTTCAGGCGGACAATCGGTAATTGGCGCTGATGTTACTCTAACTTTACAGACTCCGGATAGAGACCCTTGCGGAGGCGGTAACGGCGGTGGCTGCGGCGGTGGCTGCGGCGGTGGACGCGGCGGCGGTCATGGCGGCGGCGATGATGGCGAAGACGGAAATGACGGCGGCGGCAACGGCGGCGATGATGACGGCGGCCATGGCGGTCGCGGCGGTGGTTGCGGTGGCGG
>CAZWOY010000445.1:0-3687 GCA_964635255.1 uncultured bacterium | reverse complement strand
GCCTGCCAGTGCGACTCTGCAAGGATGAGAAGGCAGGCAGGGACGCCTGCCCTACTGATAGAATATTTTATTATCCCAGTAGCATCGATTTTATTTCCGATCCGTCAACCCAACCGCAATTTCATCATTCATCGATTCCTTAACTTCCTCGACGAGTTCTTGCTTCGGCTTTAGAGATTCATGACATGTAAAGCACTTGTTGAGTTCCTGCCGGTTTAACTCGCAAGCCTTGTTGTCGTGACACTCGATGCACGTCCCATGCATAGCCTGCTGGTAACTGGCTGCCTTTTTGAGGTCAAGAGTTGCGGCGGACTCGGCGGCAAGCCCCATATCCCGGGTGTGGCATTCTTCGCAGGATTTGGCGTTGGCGGCGGTTTTTACGGAGCCTTGTTTATGACATTCGGCGCAGGTGAAATTTCCGGGATGCAGACCGGCGTATTCTTCAGTTTTTGCCACCTCATCGACATGAAAAGAATGATCGAAAATCATCGCTGGCTGCAGCATATTTTTATGGCAGCGGAAGCAGGGCGTCGATTTATCTTCAGGCATATAAACATGATGACACCTATCGCAGGATTCTTTCTGTCCCAATCGATTCTGATGTTCATGGTGCGGGAAATCAGTGTAAACGCCCTCTCTATCGCCGTCGATGCGCAGCGTCCACCGCAGTTCGTCTAAACCGGTCGCCGGCTGAACAGGCGTCTCGTCTTCGGGATGATAGGGCGGATATTGAGCGATCCACGCTAACGGCAGAGCGATAACCGCAATTAAGGTAACTCGCTGCGTTGGATTGCTAAGCACGGATTTCCAGACGTGGGACAGATGGTCGAAGGAACCGGAGAAAATGCCTTTGGCAACGCTCCGTGATTTCCAGCTTTCATCGAACACAGTTAAATTTTCGGCTAAAAACAGAAAGACTAAAATTGTCGCCGATACAATGCCCAGACTGAGCGCCCATTCGGAGAACGACGGAAAGTAGATCGCTCCGGCGTCTCTGAAATAACCGATGATTCCAACGTCCAAACGGTTCAACGCCAATCCCGCTGCCGCTAAGAAAGCTGCAGCGCCTAATCCGGTAACAGATCTGCGCGTCTTGGGCAGAGCCACAAGCAGGATGGGTATCACGGTCGATATTAGCAGCTCGAACGCATATAAAAAGCTTTCCCAGGAACCGGAGAATAAATACGCCAAATCCCCTCTTACGATTAAATCGCCGATTTTAAGCGCTAAATAGAAGCCCAATATCGATACGGCTATGGTCGCAAGCGTTCTAAGTGCCGGCGTTTCTTTGCCCTGCCCTGATCTTCCGGCAGGCGTTCCGTCAAGCGAGCAAGTGATTGCGCTTGCCTCCGGCTTTGCGCCAAAGACCGGTTCGGGATCGTAAAACTTAGCGTATAGTATTCTGACAAGAATCAGAAACATCATTCCCGCTCCCATCGCCGATATGATGAAAAATAAGGGCAGCAATGAAGAGTACCACAGCGGGTAAAGCCGCGCCGGCGTAACCAGGAACAGCGAACCCAGCGAGGAGTGATGCAGGCTGGATAAGCTGATTCCAACGACCGCGGCGGCAAAACCCAGGCTGTGAAGGATTTTTGCAGCTTTTTCACTCTTGAAGCGGTCGAAAATCGAGGGCGTGAGTTCAAAAGCCGTTACCATCCAGTACAAAGATACGCACCAGAATACTTCGTACAGGAATGAATGGGGATTCCAGGATTTAAAAGGTATCCAGAACCGCCACGGCAGCCCGATATCGAACAGCAGCGAAAACAGGGACGAACCGTAGCCTAAGAAAGCCACAACCACTGCCGGAACAACCAATGGTTTGAATTTCTTTATCCTGAAAACATAGTAGAGAATCCCGATAGTAAAACCGCTTGTGGCGAGCGCCGCTCCGGCGACCATGTTTAAGATTTTCCACAGTCCCCAGGGTATTCCATCGACCATGTTTGTCGTAGCGCCAAGACCAAACCACATTCGGAAAACGCCCGCCGTTAAGCCGAAAAGGGCGATGATCCATAAGACGTCTTTAATGGGGCGAATTTTAGAACTCATTTATCTTTATCCGTGTTTTTGTCGTTGGTTGAGATGTTTTCGCTTTCTTTATTTTTTGAATTATCGATGCGGCGTTTGATAATCCAGTTCAAACCGATCATGCTCGCCATTACAGTCCCGCCGATAATCGGGGTTTTGTGAATAAGAGCCTCTGTATGATCGGTTATCGGCGCGGTATCCTGGCTGGGGAAACCTACCTTTTCAAGATTGGCGTTCGAGACATACAAAACCGACGCGCCTCCGAACTCATGCTCGCCCCAAACGCGGTTTAGATAGAGATCTGGTCGATCCTTAATGCGCCTGCGGGCTTCATGCAGCATCGCGTTGCGCTCGCCGAAGATCAGAGCCTGAGTCGGGCAGCTTTCAACACACGCCGGCAATTGTCCCTTCGCCAATCGATCAAAGCACATATCGCACTTCATTACCTTGGGCGATAAATCATCCCATTCGTAGCGTGGAATATGAAACGGACAGGCTAACATACAATACCTGCAGCCGATGCATTGATTGGGGTCATACACGACCGGACCTTCGGCGGTTTTAGTTATGCCTCCGCACAAACAGGCGGCGACGCAGCTCGGTTCGATACAGTGCATGCAGGCTTTTTTTGCGAAACTGCCTTCATCGACTTTTAGCACCGTCGATAAACGGTTTCCGCTTAAGCCGTCCTTAGTGGAACTGCGATCGATCTCAGCTTCGACGGGATTAAGATCATTCGCCTTAACGCATGCTTCGGCGCATTTTTCGCAGCCGATGCAACGCGCAACGTCAACGAGAATGGAAAACATTATACGCGCGCCTCCTTTCCAAATAGTGCATCGGCGACTTTATCGCCGGCGCCGGGTCGCAGCTGCCAATGCAGCCCCGAAATTCGATCGAAGAAAAACAGTACGATATGCGAAAGTTTGGTGAATGGAATCATAATAAACAGCAATTCAGCGCTTAAGAGATGCGTCAGCATCATCGCATCCCACGTAAACAGGTTGAATTTAGGATGCGACGCCAGGAATCCCGAAGCGAAGGGCAGAAACACCATAATCAATATCAGATAATCCATTGTTCCGCTCATCGATCTCTGCCGGGGGACAAACAGCCTGCAGCCGAACAGAACGATCAGGCACGCCATCGTGAACAAAGTTAGAACATCCGCCAGCGCGCTTCCGATCGAGGGCAGATTTATCCCGAAAAATCCCTCCCACAGGACAATGTGATCCGCTAGAAAGACCGGAACCAGAATCAATCCGATGTGGGATAAAAATGACGCTGAAGAAAAGAAAACAGTCCCCGGTATAAAGTGCTTTATTGGAACCGCCCAGCTCAGGGTATCCTGCGCAATTTTGCCCCAGGGCGCGTTCCTCAGCCGCCGGCCTTTTCGTATGATCAAATAGTAGATCTGCAAAATTACATGGCGAAAAAGTCCAAGTATCATGAACAAGAAAGTGAACGTGAATAAAGGACCTTTCGCAAAGTCAATCCATTGTTCCATATTTTGTTTCTCGGTTTTGTTGACTTTTGAAAATAGAATTTATCCTGAAATCGCAAAGATTTCGCGTAGCCTGGTTTTATTACTACGTGCATAAAATAGGCGCCATCTCCAGGAATCTGATGGAATGCGGATATTAATCAATATCA
>CAZWOY010000444.1:0-3692 GCA_964635255.1 uncultured bacterium | reverse complement strand
CAGCGCGCATGAGGCGTCCGGTACGCGCTGAAGCGCGCACTCAATGCGATAATGCCAAGATTCTGGGCGTCAGGCGCTCTCTTTGTATTTTCTGGTGCATGTTACGGTTGAATGACTGCGTACGGAACGTTATTTTCCCAGTAAGGGCAGTCATTCCAGCGAAAGCTGGAATCCATGCCGTCCTCGCACTTACCTAAAGGAAGATGGATCCCAGCTTTCGCTGGAATGACTGCGTCCGGCGCGCACGGAACATTATTTTCCTAAAAAAATTACTATTTAATTATTTAATCTATCCATAGCAATATTAATCGCCATTTCACTCTGATCGATTCCTATTCCTTTTCGATTATTTTTAACGGCGGCGTAAACAGTTGTGCCGCTTCCGCAAAATGGATCGAGGATTGTATCCCCCTCCCGGCTCGAAGACAGTATAATGCGTTCGAGGAGCGCCAACGGTTTTTGTGTTGGATAGCCATTTCGTTCTTTCGCCATATTATTAATAGTAGGAATATGCCAATAGTCGGGAGCCTTTTTTAACTGACCTTTCATTTTGTTCGAGGCCGCTGGTATTTTAACCGGATTGAAAAAATGACCATTGGGCGTTTTGGAGTACCAGAGAATATCGTCATGTTTGCGAGGCCATCTTCGGGATGAGGAACCGCCCAATCCATAACACCAAACTATAGTGTTCAGATAGTTGGCTGCGCCAAATACGGAGTCCATTAGAACTCTCAAATAGGCTCCGGCATGCTGATCGCAGTGAAGATAGACTGAGCCGCTGTTCTTTAAGACTCTTTTTAATTCGATCAGGCGGGGCGTCATTAAAGTCAGATACGCCATTATTCCGGTTGGTCCTAAGAGTCTTTTTAAAGCAGGCAGCGCTTCCGGCAATTCGGATTGATATTCCTCGATAATCTCCCGGAACAATACTTCAAATTCAGTGGTCCATATCCAATGATCGTTAAACGCTTTTCGATTCTTATATTTATTTTCATTCATTTTACCGCCGGGAAGCATTAAGTATTCTTGTTCGCTGTTGAACGGCGGATCCAAATAAATTAAATCGATCGATTCCCCGTCTATTTCTTTTTGTAGAATACTTAAATTATCGCCTTGGTAAAGTCTGTAATCATTCATTATAACAGTTGGGAAGCAAAAATGGCATTTAAGGCGATAAAAATGACAAACATCGTACCGATAGCGCTGATTGAACGCTGCATCGAGATATTATACATAACGGACATTCCGACGCCGATCAGGTATGCTTCCCAAATAAGAAACAAGTCGATGGTCTGCATTATATTATGAAAAAAAGCTCCCGCAGTTTCCTCGGAAAATAAAATTCCCAGATTTGTCGGCGCCTCCAGATCGAGATCGATCAATTTCAGTCCTATTGTAAGTATCAGTTGAATAACACTGACAATCGACGCCCAGGCCACCATGCGAAAAACGACGATGAACGGCTGCGATGATTTAAACTGCAATTTCCCGATTAAAAAAACAATCAAGGCGATTACCACGACGCCGCTTATCACAAGTATGGGCGACTCGATAAACGTAAGATAGGGGGCGGTGTCAACGATTTCCTCGATCTCTTTCTTTGCTTCTTCAGCCGTTATATCGCGCTGTTCGGCGTACTGCTCAACTGAAACGCTGGATTCAAACTCATCGATAATGGCTGGCAGCATAACCAACCTAAGGATGATAAGAAAGAGCGCAATTGCCGCTATCGGAATCCAGGCTCCGGTTCGGTAAATGACTTTCGCAAAAGTTTTTCTCGGCGCCAGAATAATCCCAATTATGCGGGCGGGAATTTCTTCCGGTGAAACTTTTTGCCGGTCGTCTTTGTGTTCAGGCATTTCCATCATTCCGGAAAAACGAAATCGCCCGTTATGGAGCGTCGTTTCTGTGATCGTTTACGCCTTTCCTCAAGGATTTCCTTGATATCGGTAGAAAGCACTTCATCTTTTATTTCCAGCAGATATATTTTTGCGGCGTCATATTCATTTGGGATGACGCCGTCTAAAATAGCGTCTTCGATCCGCTCTTTCAAAGCGCCAACCATAGGTCCCGGTTCGATGCCTATGATTTTCATTATCTCTTCGCCCCGGATAGGCGAATTAAAATCACGCAGCTTATCCCGCGCCCTGACCTCGTCCATTCGATCTCGCATATAATCGAAATTATCCAGATATAAACCGACCTTTTTGGAATTGGAAGAAGTTATGTCCGCGCGGCAAAGAATCAGTTGCTCATCCAACAAATCGCCGCTCTCGACCATCAAACGGCGAATAGCGCTGTCGGTAACTTCTTCGGCGGTCAAATTGACGGGACGCATGTGCAGGCTGACGAGTTGAACAAGCCGGTTTATATTATCTTTGCCGAGTTTTAGCCTCCGGCCTATTTTCCGGGTTAATTTAGCGCCAACGACTTCATGACCATGGAAGGTCCACCCCTGCTCGGCGTCGAATTTCTTCGTCGCCGGCTTGCCGGCGTCGTGGAGAAGCGCCGCCAATCGCAAAACTGGATCGCTCGAGTTTTGAGCGACATTTTGCATTACTTTCAACGAGTGATTCAGTACGTCCTTATGATGGTGCTTTCCGATCTGTTCCACGCCGGCAAGATCCAATATTTCAGGCATATAATAAGCCATAAGACCGCTTTCGATCATCATTCTGACCGCTAAAACCGGATCGCGCCCCGACAGCATTTTCCAGAATTCATCCTTTAATCGTTCAAATGCCACTATTTCAATTCGGTGCGCATTTTGCCTGATTCCTGCCCAGGTTTCCCGATAAATATCGAAATTCAGAACCGAAGCGAAACGGATAGCTCGGAACATGCGCAAAGGATCGTCTGAAAAAGTTTTATCAGGATCGAGCGGCGTCCGTAAAATACGATTTGAAAGATCTTCCAGACCGTTGAACAAATCGATGAGTTTGTTTTCATGTCTGCCGGTTAAACCATACGCAAGCGCATTTATTGTAAAATCCCTCCGTTGAAGGTCTTCTTCAATGGGAACGGCTATTACTTCCGTAGGCTTGCGCGAAGCGGGATCATAGCTTTCTCTTCGCGCCGTCGCTAATTCTAGGCAGGCAGCTTTAGTCTTTATCAACGCTGTTCCAAATCGTCTATAGACTGCGGGATCGGGCGCACCTAATCGTTTCGCTATATTTTTCGCCAATTTCAAAGCATCTCCGACCACCGCTAAATCGACGTCTCCCGGGTCCAATCCGAGCAATGTATTTCGAACACAGCCTCCAACAGCGTAAACCTCGAAATCCAGTTTCTGAGCTTCTTCGATGACTTCAGCCGGTATCAGGGCGATTACCTGAGTGAGTATCTGTTCGGTCGCGTATTTTTCGTTCTTATCTATCTGCATTAAAACTTAATCTTCTTGCTTGTGTTTTAGATACAACGCAGCAAGTCTTCCTTTTTTTGAACGGACTATGGGTTGCTTTATGAATAAAAGTAATAGTTTATGGCAGAAATACCAACAAAAATATGCTTTTTCCGACTCTTTCAGGCAACCCAAGCCTTAATTGTTGAACCGCACAGAAAATCGACGTCGTTACCCGTCCGGATCCGATAATCCTCATTACCCCCCATCAGATAAAAGGAAAAAGGTCAGGCAGTCATTTTCCCAGTAATTGCTCATGAAGCGAGCTTCACCACGCAATATGAAAATAGAC
>CAZWOY010000443.1:0-3703 GCA_964635255.1 uncultured bacterium | reverse complement strand
AAACTTGCAGACGAGGGCGTCTGCAAGCATAGGCGCTATGATTCGTGCGGGGAAACTTGCAGACGAGGGCGTCTGCAAGCATAGGCGCTATGATTCGTGCGGGGAAAACTTGCAGACGAGGGCGTCTGCAAGCATAGGCGTTGTGATTCGTGCGGGGAAACTTGCAGACGAGGGCGTCTGCAAGCATAGGCGCTATGATTCGTGCGGGGAAACTTGCAGACGAGGGCGTCTGCAAGCATAGGCGCTATGATTCGTGCGGGGAAACTTGCAGACGAGGGCGTCTGCAAGCATAGGCGTTGTGATTCGTGCGGGAAAACTTGCAGACGAGGGCGTCTGCAAGCTCTTGTGATATGTTCGCGGACGTTCTGATTTGGGAAGTGGAATTTTTAGGGAATTTTAATCCTATGTGACAAAAGTAATTCCACACCACAACGGACAGAATAAAAAGTTCGTTATTCTTTTATCTGGGCTTTAATACAAAACCATAGGAATGCTGATTGGCTCAAATATTTCCCAAGTGGTTTAACTACTTTCCAATAGTTGCTTTAATAGGAGCGGTATTTACTGTTCTCGCAGCAGTTGCGTTTTTTATGTATTTCGGTTCGCCTGAATACACCGACGCCGGTTATGGACCTCAGCAACCGGTTCCTTACAGCCATAAAGTTCATGCCGGCGATCTCGGCATGGATTGCCGCTATTGCCACAGTCATGTTGAAATATCCCGCCACGCGCAGGTTCCGCCGACTAAGACTTGCATGAACTGCCATGTTATGATAAAAGCGAACAGCGAAGCCTTGAAACCGATCCGCGAGAGTTGGGACAATGGCGATCCGATACGCTGGATCCGCGTGCATAACCTTCCCGACTATGCTTATTTTGATCACAGCGCTCATCTCAATGCAGGCGTCGGTTGTATAAGCTGCCACGGAAGGGTGGATACAATGACGGTTGTAATGCAGCAGGAACCGCTTAGTATGGGCTGGTGCCTCCAATGCCACAGAAATCCATCGCCCCACTTAAGACCTGTTTCGGAAGTCGCCAATTTCGAGTGGAAAATAGGAAATAAGGAAGAGCATAAACAATGGGCTGAGAACTTTATGCGGGATCGACAGATATCCCCGCCTGAAATGTGCAGCGGTTGTCATAGGTAGCGGACTGATAATCCAGGAAAATAAATGAAAGATCAACCTTCAGAAAAAAATACACTTCAATATTTACCCGGTATGTGCGAGCGAACCGAAAAAGAGACGGATAATTTGAACCGCCGGTCATTTGTCAAGATCATGGGCGCTTCCATGGCGATGACGTACCTTGCCGCATGCCGCCGACCGGTCGAAGAAATCGTTCCCTATATCGAAGCGCCGGAGTATCAAGTCAGCGGCGTTCCTGAACAATTTGCCACATCGACGCCTCTGGGATTAAGTTCTTATGGTCTGTTAGTAACCGCAGTCGAGGGCCGGCCGACAAAAATCGAAGGCAATCCGAACCACCCTGCAACGCTTGGCGGGACGAACGCGTTCCTTCAGGCTTCTATACTTGATCTCTACGATCCCGATAGATCTAAATATATGCTTGAAAACGGCAATAAACGCTCATGGGATGATTTTATCGCTTATTGGAAGGAGCAGAAGGAAAAACTCGACGAATCCCAAGGCGAAGGAATGGCTGTTTTAAGCCAAAGTTTTTCTTCGCCGACTTTTTACAGATTAAAACAGGCTTTCCAAAAACAATATCCAAAAGCCTTCTGGGCGGTTTACGATCCGGTGAGCGACGAGAATATTTATAAGGGAATTAAAACCGCCGCCGGGATGGCTCTTCGTCCTGAATATAAGTATGATGAAGCCCAAATTATATTATCGCTCGATTCCGATTTTCTGAATCTTGAATCGGAAAACGTCCGCGCTGCGCAAGGTTTCGCGAATGGCAGAAAGGTAAATAAACCTGATGACGATATGAACCGGCTTTACGTGGTTGAGTGCGGTTTTTCCATCACCGGCGCTATGGCGGATCACCGGATGAAACTTCAGAGCGGCAGGATTGGAGCGTTTGCCGCAGCATTGCTGCGAGAAATTGAAAACAAAGGAATCAATACCGGTATTGGGAATGATTTGAAAGTAGAAGAACCGGAACAATTCGATTCCAAATGGCTCAGCGTCTTGGTCGATGATCTGATTAAACACAGGAATAATTGCCTCATCGTTGCCGGGCGCCGGCAGCCTCCGATCGTTCACGCTCTTGCCGCCGTACTTAACAACGCCTTGGGCAATGTAGGGAAAACACTTCTATATCATGAGTTAAAAGATTCGGGAGTATCCGATATAAATTCCTTAATAGAACTTAGCGATTTGATTTCCTCTGATAGCGTTAGCAACCTGATTATACTTGGCGGAAATCCTGTTCACAATGCTCCGGTTGACTTGAATTTTGAAAAATTGCTGGATAAAATTCCTGAAACAATACACGTTGGCTATTATTATAATGACACTGCGCAAAAGAGCAAATGGCACATACCGACTGTTCATTATCTTGAGGAATGGGGCGACGTTAGAAACGCCGACGGTTCGTTAAGCGTGATACAGCCGCTGATCGCGCCATTGTACGATGGCAAGGGCTTGTCTGAATTTATCGACGCGGTTGCGACCGGTGAACCGCTGCCTGCGCACGACCTGGTGCGAAATACATGGAGCAAGCTGCTCAATCAGATGGATGCGACCAAACAATGGCGCGAGGTTCTTCACGAGGGGCTTTTTAAAAACAGCCGGCTGCCTCATTTGGATCCCGGAATTAATCATCGATCCCTGCAGAAATATCTTTCTGCAAATCCGATAAAAAGCCATAATCCCGATTTTAACAAATTAGAGGTCGTATTTGCGGCTGACAATAAAGTTTTCGACGGCAGATTTGCCAATAACGGCTGGCTTCAGGAACTGCCGGATCCGATTACGAAAATTAACTGGGACAACGCCGCGTCGATGAGCCCTAAAACAGCCGCTGAACTTGGATTTAAGAACAATGATATGGCGCGGTTTCATTTTCAGGGCCGGCAGATAACAATGCCGGTTTGGACTGTCCCGGGGCAGGCGGATTATTCGGTTGTTTTACCATTGGGATATGGACAGAAAAAACTGGGCCGGATCGCGGATGGGGCGGGATTCAACGTTTATGGGCTCAGGACGTCGGATCATTTAGATTTCGGTATTGGATTATCCGCAAAATTATCCGGCTATACTTATCCAATATCCACTTCTCAGAACCATCCGGATATGGAAGAGCGTCCGTTAATAAGAGAAGCCGCTTTGGCAGAATACCGGAAACAGCCTGATTTTGCCGCTGAAACGGTTCATGTTCCGGCGCTGCAGAGCTTATGGGAAGAGCATAAGTACGATGAAGGATATCAATGGGGCATGGCGATTGATTTAAACCTGTGTATTGGCTGCAATGCCTGCGTTATCGCCTGTCAGAGCGAGAACAACATTCCAATTGTCGGCAAACGACCTTCAGGATATGGACGCGAAATGCATTGGCTGCGAATCGACAGGTATTTCACCGATGATGGCAATCCCAGGATGAGATTCCAACCGGTTGCCTGTCAGCATTGTGAAATGGCGCCTTGCGAGAGCGTCTGCCCGGTGGCGGCGACAAGCCACGATGAGGAGGGTTTGAATGTTATGGTGTACAACCGCTGCATCGGCACGCGCTATTG
>CAZWOY010000442.1:0-3722 GCA_964635255.1 uncultured bacterium | reverse complement strand
TGCCCAAGGGCAGTCATTCCAGCGAAAGCTGGAATCCAGGCCGGTTCTCGCGCTAACGCTAAAGGAAAATGGATTCCAGCTTTCGCTGGAATGACTGCGTACGGAACGTTATTTTCCCAGTTATGCCATAAAATCTTCATAAAAATTTTTAACATGATAGAACTGCAGCCATTCACATATTCCGATTTCGACAACCTTATCGAGTGGATCGATTCCGAACGTGCGCTTGATATTTGGGGGAGATGGAAATTTACGTTTCCGCTTGATAGACAGCAGTTGAAAAATTATCTTCAGAACGTTGGCGATGGCTCGCCTTTTTATGTTTTCAAAGCCCTGCGCGAGGGCGTTCATGTTGGGCATGTCGAGTTGAATCACATCAGTTATTTTCATCGGATCGGCACAATTTGCCGGATTTTGGTAGATCCTGAAGTGCGAAATGAAGGACTGTGCGAAGAAATCGTCAAGGAAGCTCTGCGCTATGGGTTTCGGTCTTTAAGACTGAATAGAATCGATCTGCAGGTCTATCACGTAAATGAACCCGCGATAAAATGCTACGAACGGATAGGATTCGTTTCGGAGGGCAGACTGCGGCAAATCAAACGAGTCGGGAACGAGTATTGGGATATGATCTGGATGAGTATGCTGGCTGATGAATATGCGAAAATGAAGTTTTCCAAATAGTCGCTATTGAGAATGAATAAGCGCCCTCCCAAAATATTGATCGATGACCGCTGGATCGGCGATCATGGGATCGGCAGGTTTGCGCGGGAGATTATTTCGCGGACGCCCGGTTATATATCGCTTCGAAAAGTTTGTAAAGATATCGAACTTTTTCACATAAGCTGGCTTGATAATCAGCTAACCCAGATAGACCACGACGTCTATTTTTCGCCCGGCTTTAATCCGCCGCGCAAGTCCCCCAAACCGTTTATTTTCTGCATCCATGACCTGATACATCTTGACGTAAAATCTGAGCGATCGTTTTCAAAGAAGCTTTTTTATGGAGTTGTTGTAAAACGCGCGGTTTTTAACGCTTTTAAAGTTATCACAGTTTCCGAATTTTCAAAAAAAAGAATCGTCGAATGGTCGGGAGTGGAACCTGAAAAAATAGTCGTCGTCAGCAACGGCGTCAGTAAAGGATTCAAATCTTACGGCGGCAAGTATGACAAATACAGTATCGAAATACCGCTATCGGACTCCTGTGAATCCAAGACCGAATCAAGACCGAAAATCCTTAGTGTAGAAGAACGACCGTATTTGCTTTTTGTAGGCAACGCAAAACCCCATAAAAACCTCCGGCGAACCTTGGAAGCGTTTAAGATTTCGAAAACCGCCGAAGAGTGCGATCTGCTGATCGTCGCTGAGGAAGATCGTAAAATCGAAAAGCTCATTCGTAAATGCGATTTAGTCGATAAAGCCGTGATAACCGGGACAGTTTCGGAAATTAAATTGCAGAAAATCTATCGCGGAGCGCAAATATGCCTGTTCCCCTCGCTGTATGAAGGATTCGGACTGCCCGCCTTAGAAGCTATGGCGTCCGGAATTCCGCTGCTGGCGTCGAATTTTCCGGCTGTTATCGAAGTTACAAAAGGCGCCGCCTATTATGTCGATGAATACAGCGTCGAGTCGATCGCTGCGGGCATAGACCGTTTATACGAGGACAAGCGGCTGCGAAAAGAGTTGAAAGCCAAAGGCATAAAAAGATCAAAGTCTTTTTCCTGGGAAAAAACCTATCAAACGGTAATGGGGGTAATTCTGGACGCCTTAAAATGACGGGTATCATTGTCTCAAAATAACATCCGTTTATACGGGCTATTTCGCACTTATGCCGTAACTATGTTTTATTTTAATATTATCAGTAAAAATATTTGCATATTTAGTAAAAAGACACTATCTTTACTATGGAGATAGTTGTAACTGCATAAGTTTCATTTCCTTCATATCTCTTTCTGCAACTTGAATCATTATTTTAGAGGTTGGACTTAAAAAAAGTTTGGGACAGATTTAGAAATTCAGTTAATTAAACGCCCCAAAAAAGATGCGAAGTCAATTCACTGACGAGGAACTGATAAAACAGTTCCAGGAGGGTGATAAAAGGGCTTACGATGAGATCGTTTCTCGTTACAGTCAACCTCTTTACAACTTCATTTACCGTATAATCGGCGATTCCGCTTTTGCAGAGGACTTGCTTCAAGAGACCTTTGTAAGATTATACCTGAACAAAGACAGGTATCGTGAAATCGCCAAATTTTCCACCTGGATCTACACGATAGCCGGAAACCTCGCGAAAACCGAACTCAGGCGTCAAAAGGTCAGGCGCTGGTTCAGCCTCAGCCCTAAAACCGACGAACGCCCTCTGGAAATTGCCGATGACGATCCGGACCCTGAAGATACTTTGCAGCGAAACAGCGTTCTGAAGCAGATTAATGACGAAATCCAGAAGCTGCCGGATGTGTTTCGCCAGGTAATCGAACTGCGCGATCTTCAGGAACTTTCCTATGAAGAAATCGGTAAAATACTCGACATTCCATTGGGAACGGTAAAATCGAGAGTGAATCGCGGAAGACAAAGATTGCAAAAAAAATTGAAACATTTACGCCGTTGATTCGTTCAACTCTTGAACCGTTTTAAGATACCGCTCATTGCAGATTCTTCGAGAAAGTAGTTTGTAAATCGGCGCTTTCGGTAAAAACGCACCATAAAAAGCTTTTAACAAGTGTGTTAAGCCTGAGATTGCAGAGCCTTAATAACCGCTTAATTCTCGATTATCTGACAAGAGTGATTGTTGGTTGCACTTTGTGATTTTTGTGTAATTCCGTTCTATTTCTCGACGTTTAAAAAGCGTTGTCCAGCGGGATGGGTTTACGCGATAGTCATTTTATACTTCAGAAAAAAGTATTCTCAAATAAAACCATAGGGAGACTATGATAGGTTGTGAACTTTTTGAGGACCAGTTCGAAGCTTGGAAAAACGACAAACTGACCGAAGAGGAACGGCGAAAAATGCAATTCCATGCTTCATCTTGCCCAACATGCAGAGCGTTTGACGCTGAAACGCTTCACTTTCGCAAGCTGCTTGAAGAAATACCTATGCGAAGCGTACCGGTTGGATTTGAATTCAAACTGAACCGGCGGATTGAAAATCTTGAAAAAAATGGAAATACCGCCGTTGTCGGAAAAACCTCTCCGATACCAAGATGGGCTTCGATAGGAGCGGGAATAGCTACTGGCGTAGCAATCGGCGTCGCTTTGCTGCTGCCGGCAAATCAGGAGAGTCAAAACTCCTCGTATTTAGCGAGCGAACAATCGCAGGTGAGAGCTCAGAAAGGAACAACGGAAATTTTACCGGCAAAAGCGGATTCGATACCGGATTCAACTGTCAAACCCGAATCGCTCTACCAGCTTGACGATCACTCGCGCGCGGTTTCTTCGGAAAAATAAGTTTGCATCATTGTAGCATATACAATTAAAACCGCCGGTTAATGGCGGTTTTTTTATTGATATTCTAATATTTTTTTATTATTTTAAAGAGTTTGCGTACTCGTATTCCAGTGGAATCGCTAAACTGAAGCGGCAATTTTGTATTTACTGGGAAAATAGACCGCTTAACCTCCCCCCTTCTATCTGAAGGGGGGATACAGGGGGGTTGCGACTTACGTTGGGAAATGAGTCTATTTTCATGTTCCGTGGCGAAGCTCGCTTCATGAATAATTACTGGGAAAA
>CAZWOY010000441.1:0-3728 GCA_964635255.1 uncultured bacterium | reverse complement strand
TTAGTCTGCTAAAGGCAGACTCGCAATGACACTTTTTCATGCACGTAGTAATATGTCTCGTCCTGAAAAAGGTTGTCATTCTTCCTTTCTCACTTTCTCACTTTCTAACTTTCTAACTTTCTAACTTTCTAACTTTCTAACTAATAAATGAAACCATCCCACATTTTTTTAGTACAATAAAACAACAAGTGCAAAATACCTTGACTTTAAAGTACAGCTTTTATATATTTTGATTTGTACATTTATTCACAATCTAATTCGGAGGCGTTTAACTGCGCTTTGACGGAGAGCGGATTACATAAGAATCTTGAACATTGGATAAAGCAGCATGCTCCGCGCAGCGGCGTTAATATAAACGATCCGGTGTTGTCTATCGGTTCCGCTGCTAAAATTACGGAATTGTCGGAGTCGGCGCTCAGGAAGTACGAGTCTGCCGGTTTGATCCTGTTTTATCGGACTGAGACCAATCGCAGGATGGTTTCGCTTGAAGATCTGGAAAGGATCAGACTTATTCAAAATCTGGTGAAAAACAAAGGACTCAACCTCGAAGGAATCCTCCGGCTATGGACCTTGGTTCCATGCTGGGAGCTAAAGCGCTGTACCGAGCAGGACCGCCGGGAATGCCGGGCGACGGTAGATTCCGAACGCCCCTGCTGGGTGTTGATGGAGAACAAAGGCTGCGCCGGGGAAACCGATTGCCGAAGCTGCGAAGTCTATCGATTCGGGGCTTACTGCACCGAAGATTTAAAATCCTTGATTGTGAAATTGCTGAATCCTGATCAGGAAAAAAGTTAGTTTCATTCATACAAATTTAGCTCGAACAAAGAGGGAGACCAAATGTCGCCTTTACACTTTATTGCTTACGCAATAGTCTTGATATTTATTATAGCGGTTCTGGCGAGAATAATCCGTATCGCTAAAATGCCGATTCATTTGAGATGGGAACTCTATCCCGTGCCACATGAAAAAGGCAAAGCGCACTATGGCGGTTCGATTTTGGAAGAATCGAACTGGTGGGAAAAGCCGCGCGAAAAAGATTTAGTCGGGGAAATGATGGTTATGATCCCGGAAATACTCCTTCTCAAAGGCGTCTGGGAGCATAATCGGAAACTGTGGTTCGGCTCGTTTCCGCTGCATTTCGGATTATATCTTTTAATCGGAAATATCGCGCTTTCGCTGTTGGCGGCGGGATTTGGCATCTTTAATATAACTCTGCCTTATTTTAACGCGATCATACCGGTCCTGGCCTGGGCGGGCTGCATTATAGGATTAATAGGCGCGATAATTATGCTGTTCATGCGAATGTTCGATTCGGATTTATCTGCATTTAGTACGCCGAGCCATTATTTCAATATTTTAGTGTTAGGCGCGCTTTACTTTACAGGCTTATTGTGGGCGTATGTGGATCCGATGTTCTATTCGAACCATGTTGGCGTTTATGAGAGTCTGCTAACGGCGAGCGCTATGCCGCCGGCTGTTCCACTGGTCGGATTCTGGAGCATCGGGCTCACTTTGTTTTTCGTATTGTATCTTCCGTTTACGCACATGACGCACTTTTTTACGAAATATTTCACATATCATTCGATTCGATGGGAAGACATGCCAAACCTGCCGGAGACCGGTCTTCAGGAAAAATTGAACAAGCAGTTGGGTCAAGTGGTGACCTGGTCGGCTCCGCACGTCGGTTCGGACGGTAAGAAAAATTGGGTGGATATTGCGACTTCCGCAGCGCCTAAGACGAAAAAGGAGAATGCATAATGAGTACAGCAGTAAAAGAGAAAAAAAGGATAAAAGTTACGGATATAAGCAAGCCGTCTAAGCAGATGGTCGATTTGGATCCGCAGGATTTGCTGCCGCTTCCCCCGCCTTATGACAAGGTCGAGGAATTGCCCGGCTTCAAGAAAATGGACGATCAAAAGCGTGAAGATTACGAGGCTTCGCTCGACGATACGATGGTGGTGAACATTCCGAAGCCGAAGTCGAAGGAGGAGGAAGAGCAATACAAACAGGCGTTCATTTCCGGCTTGAAAAAGCTGTTCACCAAGGAGGACAACTGGACGTTCCTGCAGCCTTTGGTTCTTTCGATGGAACATTGCGCCAAGTGCCAGACGTGCGTCGATGACTGTCCGATTTACGAAGCGAGTGGATACAGCGAGATTTACAGACCCACTTACAGATCGGAAGTCTTGCGCAGGCTTTATTTCAAGTATGTCAAGGGCGGCAACAGCCTGGTGAACAAGTTCACCCAGGGCGATATCGAATTGAACTGGACGTTGATGGCGAGACTGCTCGAATTGAGCTACCGCTGCACCCTGTGCCGCAGATGCGCGCAGAGCTGCCCGATCGGCGTCGATAACGGTCTCGTATCGCGCGAACTGAGAAAAATCTTCAGCCAGGAACTGGGACTGGCGGCGAAGGACCTGCACGAAAAAGGCACCGTTCAGCAGTTGGAAGTCGGTTCGAGCACCGGCATGAATGCGCTGGTAGTAAAGGATAACGTCGAGTTTATCGACGAAGATATGGGCGACCGGACGGGCATTAAGTATGAAACGCAATGGGACAAAGTTGGCGCTGACGTCTTGATAATACACAACGCCGGCGAGTTCTTAGCCTGGCCCGAAAATCCGGGCGCATTTTCCGTCTTGATGGAAGCTGCGGGGATTTCGTGGACGATGTCGAGCGAAATTTCTGGCTATGACGGCGTTAACTACGGCTTGTTCTACGACGACGTTCAATTAGCGCGCGTCGCGATGAAGCATTTTGAAATCGCCAAAAAACTCGGCGTTAAAAAAATCGTTATGGGCGAGTGCGGGCATGAGTCCAAAGCCTTGGGCATCATCGCCGACCGTTTAACGCAAGCCGTGCCGCGCGAAAATGCGATGACTTTTGTCGAGAGCATCGTTTTCAGCGACAGGATCAAGTTCGATCCGTCCAAGAACGACTTCCCGGTAACGCTGCACGATCCGTGCAACCTCGTGCGGTTGATGGGCGTCGTCGAACCGCAGCGAAGAGTGCTGCGCTACATCGCGCCTAAGTTCCGCGAAATGTATCCGAACGGACCGCGCAATTTATGCTGCGGAGGCGGCAGCGGTTTTGCGATTATGAGCATGAACAATTTCCAGGACTGGAGACTGCAGGTTGCCGGCAGGAAGAAATTCAAACAGGTTCTGGACGCCTTCGCTGATGAAGACCCAAGCCCGGAGACCAAGAAATACATCTGCGCGCCTTGCTCGAACTGCAAGGGACAATTCCGCGATCTGCTGGATTATTACGGCGCGAAAGAAAATTCCGGCATTTATTACGGCGGGCTGGTCGAACTGGTGGTGAATGCGATGGTGGACGTTAAAGAATGCTTCTTCGATTGGGATATGATGTAATTCTTTGTTCCTTAGGGCGGTCTGTTGGCAGTAATGGAATAGGAACACGGATGACACGGATGCAACGGATGATCGCGGATTTTGTCTGGCTGGAATGACCGAGTACGGAATATTATTTTCCCGGTAATTGCCCATGAGGCGAGGTTCTCCACGGAACATTAAAATCGCTGGTTTAATCACATTGAGTGCGCGCTTCAGCGCGCATGAGGCGCCTAGTACGCGCTGAAGCGCGCACTCAATGTGATAATTCTGGGCGTCAGGCGTCCTCGCCTGACGTCATAAGCGCTCTAAAAAGGATAGCAATCTGTCAGGTGGGGACGCCTGACAGGCACTCTCTTTGTATTGACAGGC
>CAZWOY010000440.1:0-3736 GCA_964635255.1 uncultured bacterium | reverse complement strand
CATACTTAACAATATGAGGTCGATATGCATTCCCACGCGGGAGCGTGGGAACGAGTTCTGGATTATGCGCATCAAAGCTTATGTACACTATTTAATGCACATAGTAATAAGTAAAAACCGAAAGAGGCTAAACTTGAGAATACTTACGCTAATTATACTGATAATACTTCCGATTTGTTCGGCGTATTCAGTTGAACTGAACATTCTTTACTGGAGCGATTTCCAGGCCCGGAATCAACCGCAGAAAGTTGAGATTAACGGCAATGTGATAACTGCAGGCGGGGCGGCGCTTTTATCGGGCGTAGTTAACAAACTTCGCGATAATCATCCCAACGCTTTGGTTTTTAATTGCGGCGACGATTTTACAGGCACTCCAGTTTCAAGCTTGACAAACGGCGAATCGCAGATAAAAATCCTTAACGAAATCGGTATCGATGTTTTTCTTCCCGGAACCCATGAATTCGACTATGGCTGGGAATCGCTGGTCGAAGTAACGGAAGACGCCGAGTTTGAAATTGTTTTATCTAACGTAATAGATAAGTGGTCCGGCGAGAGGATATTCAAAGAAAACCTCCTGATCGAAAAAAACGGCGTCAAAGCGGCAATCTGCGGATTATTATATAAAGATTTTACGAAATCGGTAATCCGGGAAGGAGTATTAGGCGTCGATGCGGTCGATCCTGCAGAGACAGCAGAATACTTCGTTTCGTCGTTCAAAGATTCGGCTGATATTCTAATAGCGCTTTCACACATGGGATTTAGACAAGACAGTTTACTGGCGGCTGCCGTTAAAGGCTTAGATGTTATCATTGGAGCGCGAGATGAAATTGCGATTGAAACGCCTAAGTTGATAAACGGCGCAATTATCGTCCAAGCCGGGGCTTATGGTGAGAATCTTGGTCATTTGACCGTCGAAGTCGATACCATAGTTAACAGAATTATCGATTATGAAGGCGAGATCATTAGGTTAGTGCCTGGCTTGGTTCCGCCCGATGAAGACGTTCAGAAACTCGTCGATAAGCTTGAAAAAAAATATACGGAAGACCTCGATCGTGAGATCGGCAGGCTCGAAACAACTTTTAACGTAAATAAAAACGGTTCCTGCAATCTTGGACAATGGATGTCGGATGCATTGCACAGTATTGTACCCACCGCCAATCTCGCAGTTATCGACAATTCTTCGATCGGAGACGGCTTGGAACGAGGTCCTATTACCGAACGCGATATTTGGGAAATCTGTCCTTATGAGAATGCGATTGTCGTTTTACAGATAAGCGGACCGGAATTGATTGTTACTTTACGCCGGCAATTGAATTCGGACAGCGGCTTTCTAACCTGGAGTGGATTGAAACTGGCGGGCTCGACGGACGGCAAGATTAAGAACCTGACCGTAAATGGCTATCCGGTAACCGAATACGATGAGTTTTCAGTGGTAACAACCGGCTATATATGGCAAAACCTGAGGGACGTATTAGGCATTCCGCAAGCCGATGAACGTCGTCCTCATTTCTTTCTGCCCGGTAATCAAAGAGATTTTTTAATCGATTTTATAGAGGAGAGGAAAGTTATTTCAAAACCACTTGACGACCGATGGGTTGTTGAGTGAAAGTTTCCCTGTTTATCCCCTGCCTGGTTGATTTCGCCGCCTGCGATACCGCTGCGGCTATGTTGAGACTGTTCGACCGGATTGGCGTCGAATATGTGTATGATAAACGCCAGACATGCTGCGGACAAGCGCCTTTTAATGCAGGTTTCACATCTGAGGCGGCTATGCTTGCCGAAAGATTCCTAAGGCTTTTTCAGAATTCCGAATATATAGTTGCGCCAAGTGGATCGTGCGTGTCGATGGTAAAAAACCACTATGCAGAAGTTAATATATCGCCTCGATACCGAGTGATATGGAAATCGCTTCGCAACCGAATATTCGAACTCACGCAATTTATCGATGAAGTCATTAAAAGTGACGATTTAGGCGCCTGTTTTCCTTATAAAACCGGCGTCCACAATTCATGCCACGCGTTGAGAGAATTGGGAATAAAAAACCAACCTGTGAAACTATTGCGAAAAGTCGAGGGTTTACGGCTTGTTGAAGATCTGTGGGAGGATGATTGCTGCGGTTTTGGCGGAGCCTTTAGCGCCAAATATCCTGCGCTTGCGGGCCGGATTGCCGAGCGAAGGATTAATTCCTTCGATGGTAAAAATCTTGATTATATAACCGGAGTCGATGATTCATGCCTCATGCATTTACAAAAGGCGATCGACAAGCGAACAATGCCGTTGAAGACGATACATATAGCGCGCATCCTTGGCTCTGACCGCGGAAAATCATTCACGGGCAAGGATTAAAAATGAGTAAGGTGCAGCGTAAAATACGGCGAGCTTTGAACGATTCTCAGCTCAACGAAGCGGTGTTAAAAGCCTCCGAGTTATCGACCCAAAAACGAAATATTGCAGTTTCCGAAATAGCCGAGTATGAAGAGGCTCGAGATTCAGCCAGAGCCGCTCGTCAGAAATCGATAGACAACGCCCCTGCTCTGATCGATCAATTTACGTCCAATTTCGAGAAACACGGCGGAAAAGTCCATCATGCGCGAAACGCTAACGAAGGCTGCCTGATTATCGATGAAATCCTGCTGAAGTCCGGCGCCAGACGCGGCGTAAAGTCCAAAAGCATGGTTACGGAAGAAATTGAACTGCGCGAATATCTTACGCATATTGGATACGACGTCGTTGAATCGGACCTCGGTGAATTTATCGTTCAATTAGCCGGCGAACCGCCGTCGCACATCACAGCCCCGGCGCTTCACAGGTCAAGACAATCGATTGGAAAACTGTTTGAAGCAAAATTAGGCGTTGAATACACAGAAGATCCGACCGAATTGACCATGATTGCGCGCAAAGCGTTAAGGGAAAAATTCTGCGCGGCTGAATTCGGCGTCGCCGGTTCAAATTTCCTGATAGCGGAAACCGGTCAGGTTGTCGTGGTCGAAAACGAGGGCAACGCGCGGTTGGGAATGGCTGTTCCAAAAGTATTTATAGCGGTCACGGGAATTGAGAAGACTCTCCCCGAAAAGAATGATTTGGCGCCGCTCTTAAATTTACTGTCGCGCAGCGCAACCGGTCAGCGATTGACCAGCTACGTTAATATTTTCAAACCGGAGAATCAAAGCAATCGAAAGCGAGAGTTTCACGTTGTTCTGATTGATAACGGAAGAACTCGCGCGCTGAAAGATCCGATTCTACGCGAGATGATGTTGTGCATCCGCTGCGGAGCCTGTTTGAACGTCTGTCCTGTATATCGGTCGATTGGCGGACATGCCTATGATTCGATTTATCCCGGACCTATGGGCGCGATATTGTCCAATTTATTGGGAGAGTCGCCGATGCGGCATTGCGAACTCCCACATTTATCGACATTGTGCGGATTGTGCAAAGATGTGTGTCCGGTCAGAATCGATATTCCCAAATTATTGCTGGAACTGCGAGCGAGATGCGATAAACCCGTCTATCAGAAAATAGCGGCAGGTTTTTGGCGGTGGACTATGGATTCGCCCAAACGGTTTGAAACAATGGAATCCTGGTTTAATATTGCCGCGCAAAGCCTGCCGGAAAAACTCAGTCAAAAATTAAAACTGTCAAAAACGGGAGCTTTCCGAAGCAGATTCGAGTATAAGAAATAAATTTGCTTTTTGACGTGAATTTCCGGGTAAATAAAGCTCACTTACGCAGTCATTCC
>CAZWOY010000439.1:0-3748 GCA_964635255.1 uncultured bacterium | reverse complement strand
TGACCAGTTAAATCCATTAATGACTATTTGGTAATATAGCCATTGAAGAATAAATTGTCAATAGAATGACAACTCAAATTATTAATGCTTGTTTTTTTATGGCTATTTGGCTATATTGACATATTTACAAGACGAAAGGAACACTATGGATAGTAAAACCAGGGCAAAATACGAAGCGCGCGCCAAGGTCATTAAGGCATTAGCGCACCCGAGCCGATTGTTCATTGTCGAGCAATTGGCTCAGGGAAAGCGCTGTGTCTGCGAATTGACTGAGATGATCGGGGTAGACGCCAGTACCGTGTCCAAGCATCTGTCGATTCTGAAGAACTCAGGACTGGTTGCCGATGAAAAGGTTGGGACGTCGGTTTACTATGCATTGGTTGCTCCATGTATCCTGAACTTTTTCGGGTGCGTGGAGACAGTAATGAAATCGAATGCCGAACGGCATCTCGAATTAATCGAACTGTAAATTGGGAGACAAGAAATGAAGATTTCGATATTGGGACCAGGATGTTCTAAATGCGAACTTCTAACCAAGAACGCCAAACTGGCGGTTGAGGAGATGGGGTTGGAATGCGAAATCGAGAAAATAACCGATATTCAGGAGATCATGAAATATGGCGTCATGATGACTCCTGGACTGGTGATAGACGGCCAGGTGAAAAGCGTCGGCAAAGCGCTGTCCGTTGAAAAGATCAAGGAACACCTTCGGTGAGATACTGGAAAAGCTATCTCGGCGTCAGTTTGATTGGATTGACTGGTATAACGGTCTTAGCGGCGCTCACCAGACTGTGGGTATTGACGGCGATTCCTGTCGGATTTCTGTTTGGCTTCTTTTTACAAAAAGGCGACCTGTGTGGATCTTCCGCTTTCAGTGAAGTTATTATAATGCGTGATCCGCGCAAGATAATCGGACTATGGATATTGATTGTCGTGGCAATGCTCGGTTTTGCCGGACTTGATCTACTGGGCTGGGTCAAGCTCAATCCGAAACCGTTTCTGTACCTCAACTACATAATCGGAGGCGCAATCTTCGGTGTGGGAATGGTTTTTGCCGGCGGTTGTATCAGTGGATGCCTTTATAAAGGCGCTGCCGGCAATCTTAACTCTATAATTGCATTGCTCGGAGTTCCGGTAGGAATGATGTCCGTGGTGTTTGGACCGCTGAATGGTTTTTACTTATGGATGAAAAAACACGCGCTTACGACTGCGACCGGTGAGACAGTAAGTATCAATGCAGTTACCGGTTTGCCATATTGGACTTTGGCGATATTCTTCGCAATTGCGACGCTGGCGCTGGTAAAGGTATTCAGTAAGCGAAAACCTGTGGAAAAACATATTTTTCGCAAAGATAAAAAGTCGATGCTGGAGCGGATAATGACCAGGCAATGGAAGCCCTGGGCTGCCGGAATGGCGATTGGTTTGCTGATGATTCCTGAATACTTGTCCTCAGCCGCCAGTGGTCGAAATTACCCGCTTGGCGTTATGCACGGCGTGATGGCGGCTGAAATGCTTCTAATAGAAAATAATTTCAAACATATTTATACTAACCAATCACCAGCGCAGAAACAGGCGCCCGATTCAGACGTCAAAGCTTCGCTTCCGAAAAAAAAGAAAGTTGTCTGGTGGTATGTATTGTTAGTATTCAGCCTGATGGCGGGATCATGGATATCAGCTCGAATGTCCGGTCGGGCGAAACTTCTCCCAAAACCACCTGATGAAATCCTGGCATCTCTCGCTGGCGGGCTGATGATCGGCGCCGGAGCGGCATTTGCCAGAGGATGCGTAGTGGGTAACATAATGTCCGGCTGGGCGTTAATGAGCGTCGGAACTATACTTTTTGGAGTAATCGTCATTCTGAGTAATTGGGCGGCGACCTATTTATACTTGATAGGCTGGCAAAGCATAAGGAAATGACAAATGGCGCTTGAAATCGGGGGCTTGCAAAAGATAAAGAATAAGAGTGGGCTAAAAAATGCCATTGCCGTTGACAGCTTGAACAAGCGATTTGATGACGTTCAAGCGGTCATTGATTTGTCGTTTGAAGTCCGGCGGGGAGAGTTGTTCGGTTTCCTTGGACCAAACGGAGCCGGCAAGACTACGACTATTAACATGCTCACCGGATTGGCGCGTCCGGATTCCGGCAACGTAAACATCGGCGGCATAGAGTGCAGCCGTAATCCAAGAGCCGCGCAACACCTCGTCGGCGTTGTCCCCGATGAGAGCAACCTCTATCCGGAACTGACCGGTTTAGAAAACCTGTGTTTTTGCGCAGCTCTTTATGGAATAAACAAGGTTGAACGTCAGAGGCGGGCAAGAGAACTTTTGGATAAGTTTAATCTTACTCAAGCAAGAAACCGAAAATTCGCAGAATATTCCAAAGGGATGAAACGTAAACTCACTATCGCCGCCGGAATCATCCATGAACCGGAGATTCTGTTTCTCGACGAACCTACAACTGGAATAGATGTGACCGCTGCACGGCAATTACGCCAATTGATTGAGGATCTGCATGAGAAAGGCACAACGATTTTTCTGACTACTCACTACATCGAGGAAGCGGAACGCCTTTGCGACCGCATTGCTTTTATTGTATCCGGACGCATCATCGACGTCGATAGCGTTGAGAATCTGATTCAACCGATCCAGAATAAACACGTGATGCAGATATCCTGCTCGAAAATGCCAGACGGCGTCCTCGAAAAACTGTCAGCTTCCTTTTCCAATATGGACTTCAAGGTCCGAGGTCTGAATACAATTCGGATAGAATCAGACAAGCCGGCGCCTGCCGGGACCCTGGTTCGATTTCTGGAAGATCAGGGCGCAGAGGTTATCGAAGCAAAACGGATACGACTGTCGCTGGAAGACGTCTTTGTCCAAATAACCGGCATTGAGTCCAATATCATGGAAAAGGGAGGAAGCGGGAAATGAAACTATGGATCGCTTTCTGGAACATCCTGCTTAAGGACATGCGGACTTATTACTTGAAACCGCCAAACGTCAGTTGGGGATTAATTTTTCCGCTTGCTTGGACAGGAATGTTCTTCATTAAATCCGGTACAGGTCTTGAAAGCATAATGGAATTGCTCCCCGGTGTGGTGGCTATTTCCATTCTATTTGGAACCACTTCACTGCTGTCTGTGACCATAACCTTTGAGAAAAAAAATCGGTCTTTTGAAAGAATGCTGCTCGCGCCGGTTCCATTTGGACTGCTGATGTTGGCAAAGACAAGCGGCGCTATCCTGTTTGGCGTGGTCAACGCTTTTGTGCCGGTTGCATTGGCGGTTTTTCTGGTGAACCTGTCTCATGTGGCGTGGGGAATGTTTTTACTGGCGGTTATTTTTATTGCAATATCCTCAACGTTCCTCGGACTCTTTATAGCAGTTGCAGTCAGTGAGGTATTTGAAGCGCAGACTTTTTCCAACTTCTTCAGATTTCCTATGATTTTTCTGTGTGGATTATTTTTCCCAATTGAGCGATTACCATTGTTTCTGAAGCCATTGTCCTATGCACTGCCCCTTACCTATGGAGTAGACATCCTCCAATATTCAATTCAAGGAAAGCAGATCCTGCCACTAATTATTGATATTTCTGTGCTACTTATATTCTGTATCGCTCTATTTGCTATAAGTTTAGGAATAATTAATAAACGCTGGATTAAATAACTGAGGCTGGAAAAGTTAAAAGATTAGAGCGGCGTGGGCAACCGTTCGATAAAGTCATCTAACTTTGCCCAATCATCAATCAC
>CAZWOY010000438.1:0-3783 GCA_964635255.1 uncultured bacterium | reverse complement strand
CTGCAAGCCGCCCTCGTCTGCGAGCCGCCCTCGTCTGCAAGCCGCCCTCGTCTGCGAGCCGCCCTCGTCTGCAAGCCGCCCTCGTCTGCAAGCCGCCCTCGTCTGCAAGCCGTCCTCGTCTGCAAGCCGTCCTCGTCTGCAAGCCGTCCTCGTGTAAAAACAAACACTCATGCTTGCAGACGAGGGCGTCTGCAAGCTCTCGTTGAAGCTCTCGTTGAAAGTTTTCAGACAGTCTGTTTCGCTGGAATGACCGCTCCTGTGGATATGTCGATCAAGTGTGTTCGACATACTATTTTCGTTTTTCATTGCGCCGATGCGCTGACATGAAAATTCTATGGGAATTTGACGCACTTTTAATAGTCAAAAACCTTTTAAAACAGTTTACCAAACAAAACGCCTCCAAATGCCAGATAGGCGGCGAGAAGCGTCAATGCAAGATTGAACGTTTGACCTGTAATATAAAGCCATATCGGTTTGCCGCCAATTGGTTTGATTCCCGGTCGATGAGCGTCGATTAATGCCTTTTCCGCTTCAGTGAACTGTTTTCTGAGATAAATCGACAATTGAAGCGAATCGCGTCCTTTAAGTCTGGCGGCGAAATCGCCAAAATCTTCAAAATCTGACGCTTGAAGTTTAGCTGCAACATTACGCTTAGCCTCGAATACCTTAAAGGGATCATCGGTCCAACTTCCAATTTTCGGGACTTTATGCACTAGGCCGATCAAAGTGGCAATAATAATAATGAAGCCGAACCAAACAGCCCACCAGTCTCTTCCCTCCATAAAGGCGAGAGTTTACTCATTTGCCGTCCTCCTCAGTTTCAAGTAAATCTTAAAGAACTTTGTTTTCCGAAATCGGTTTTACGTATAATAAAAAACCTCTGACAATTTTACAAATCATATCAGAGGTTTTTATTCAATCGATCGATACTGAAGATCAATCTTATCCGGTTTGCGCCGCTTTTCTACCTATTGCCGCCCCAAAGCGGAAATACGCTGATACGCCAGCCCAGTCCGCTAAAAGGATCGAGCTCATCGTTTGCAGGAATGAAATGTGTATAATACCCCGAACCCTCGATTAAAAATTGGTTGTCTTTGTTCCAGAACGTAAAATCCAAACCGGCGCGCAACATATAGATAGTGTCAGCGTCGGGGGCGTCGACTTCCTCCCATGCGTATTCGCCATCGACGGAAATATCCCGCCATGCATAGCCTCCGCCGACTCTCAAGGATGGCGAAAACCACTTTAAATTGTAAGGCGGCAGTTCAACAAGCATGCCCATTCCGCCGACAACGGTATTGGTTCGTGAGACAAAAACGTTGGATTTAATGTTGTAGCCCTCGCTGCCGGCAGCGAAAGACACTGGATACTTAAAATTGACCTGGTCGTGAATGCCTGAAATCGATAGCTCAACTTTTAGAATCCTAAGTGGAGAGGAGTACCGATAGGCAACGCCAAGTTCGGGAACGTTCAGGCTTCTTTCATCGAGTTTTTCGATATGAATTGGAAATGAATCCAATCTCGTATAGTACGTTCGCGAGTAGGAATAACCTATTTGTTCATTATTCAATTCCTGATATCCCAGGAATGGCACTATCATGTGCCTGGCATTTTTAGTTTCAGGAATATCCTTTTTCCGATCGTTTTCTGCAGCTTGTATATAAGCCGCGTTACAAAGGAATCCTAAAAGAAAGATTAACGTTAAAACCTTTCGCACGATTTCGCCTCCACTTTTCGATCTTAGGAAACTAAGATCTGATAAGGTTTTTCTAATTTCTACAGGTTGCATAAAACTCCAACCCGCCAACCAAATGTTTTTTAAGCCGTTCCAGCGTCGAGCGCCTGATAGCGCCAAAGCGCCTGAGTAATCCTAATCCGGGTTATTTTCGGTAGCTTTGAAGCTCTTTGATGTACAGCGCTCTTTCATAAGCCGCGGGATTCGGCACAGCTTTCTGGCTCATCGAACCTTTCATTTCTTCGATTGAAGTATATTCGTTCTGTTCCATCCATTGCGCCAGATTATCCAGAACTGTTTTTAAATAGCCGGGTCCGTTTTTCAGTAAAGCGCTCGCCATCATCGTCACGTCCGCGCCCGCCATAATCAGCTTTGCGGAATCTTCAGCGGTATGGACGCCTGAAGTAGCCGCAAAACAAGTGTCGATCCTGCCGTACAACACGCCGATCCATCTGAGGGGCAATCTGATATCGGCTGACTCGGTAAGTTGGATTCCAAGCTTGATTTCTTTGTTCTCAATATCGATATCCGGTTGATAGAATCGATTGAACAGTACGAATCCATCGGCGCCGACGTCGGAAAGTTCTCTTATCGTCGCCGGCAGAGAAGTGAAAAACGGACTCAATTTCACCGCAACTGGAATTCCAACATTCTTTTTGATCTCTTTTACGATACTGACATAGTTTTCCAGCAATTGGTCGTCATTGACGGAAGGATCTGTGGAAATGTAATAGACGTTTAGTTCTATTGCATCCGCCCCAGCCTCTTCCATGTGCTTGGCGTATTGCAGCCATCCGCCGGTTGTAACGCCGTTTAAACTGCCGATTACGGGAATGTTTACCGACTCTTTAACTTTACGGATGTGTTCAAGATACTCTTCGCCGCCGAATTTGTATTCTTCGGGTTCGGGAAAATACGATAAAGACTCGGCGAAACTTTCGGTTCCCTGCGTTGTCAGGTAGTGTAATGATAAGGCTTCTTCGGATATCTGTTCCTCGAACAGGGAATGAAGAACGACCGCCGATGCGCCGGCGCTGGCTAAGAGTTCTATATTATCAAGCGATTGCATCATCGGCGAAGCCGATGGAACCAAAGGATTTTTTAGCTCTAATCCAAGATATTTTGTATTCAGGTTCATCTCTGTCCCATTTCTTAAACTAAATCGAATTTATGAAGTTTTTTTCCTCAGTATTTATTATAAGCCTTTACATCAAATTAATCAAATATGAAAAGACGTTTTGTAAACAGCAATTGTAAAAAGTGGCTTGTTTGCAGAATTTTAATCGAATTGCAGTCATTTTTGCAGGATAATAAAAATAATCCCGCAAATTAATAAAATTTGATGCAAATCATACTCTATCCGATTGTTATTCCGTATATCTATAATAGATTGTTTTTACTATTACAATGTGCAATAAATAGTGTACAAATTACCGGCTCGTTCCCACGCTGGAGCGTGGGAACGAGTTCCGTTTTATGCGCCTCAAGGAGTACGTACACTATTTAATGCACATAGTAGTAAATCGGTTTATGGTATTTATTTTATTTAAACACAGAGGTTCCAATGTTAAAACTCAAAGTCCAGTGTCCATTCTGTCATCGCAATCTTTTGGACGATGATCACAAGATAAACGACGCGCCCTCGATTGCATTGAATGGAAAGCTCCCTTCCGGTCTTGGAGGCAAAACCGGCGTAATCAGACTGTCTTCAATTTATGGAGACTATAAAATAGAAACTCCACTGGTTATACCGCATAGTACAATAGTCGATTTTTACTGCCCTTTCTGTCATTCCGATTTAATCAGCAATCGTCCGTGCGAGGAATGCGACGGTATGATGGTTGGACTTGAATTAGAGACTGGAGGATCTGTGTTTTTCTGCGCACAGCGAGGCTGCAAGAAGCATTGGCTAGAATTTGAGGATATTGAAGCCAACTTAAAGTCGTTTTACGAATCGTACAAATCCGCCTTTTCCTGATTTCAGGTTGAATTAAATTACTGGGAAAATAACATTCCGTACGCAGTCATTCCAGCGAAAGCTGGAATCC
>CAZWOY010000437.1:0-3787 GCA_964635255.1 uncultured bacterium | reverse complement strand
TCCTCATCAAGCGGATTCCGTGAGATGGCGACTATTTTATGCACATAGCAGTAACACGTTGTTCTAAGAAAGCGAGGTAAGAAAAATGTTCTGGTTTCATCCATCTTTTGTGGTAGTGATTCCAGCTTTAATTTTGGCATTCTGGGCGCAGGCAAAAGTGAAACGCGCCTATAGAAAATACAGCCAGGTGGCGTCCGAGTCTGGGATGACGGGTTATCAGGTTGCGCGATACATTCTGAACAATAATGGGTTGACCAATGTTGAGATAGAACCCGTTGCGGGCGAACTAAGCGATCACTACGACCCCAGGTCGCGAACCGTAAGGTTGTCTGAGGGTATATACAACAATTCCTCGGTCGCATCATTAGGAATAGCCGCTCACGAGGTCGGACACGCGCTGCAGCACGCGGAAGGCTATCAGGCTCTAAAACTGAGACATGCCCTGCTGCGACCGGCGAATCTTGGTTCCAGCCTGGCTTTCCCGCTGTTTTTTGCCGGCATTATCTTTAGTTCACTGCAGATATTGATGACTATTGGCATTGTGCTGTTTGCCGCAGCCCTTGCCTTTCATGTAGTAACGCTGCCGGTCGAATACAATGCTTCAAGCCGGGCGATTAAAAACCTGCGCGGCTCGGGCTTGTTAGCCGGAAATGACGTCGATGGCGCGAAAGCGGTTCTGTCCGCCGCCGCTCTGACTTACGTCGCATCGGCTGCAATGGCGCTTGCGCAGCTGATCCAACTGCTTATTCTCCGCGATTCGGAGTAAAATAAATCGTTATTGTCATTGTGCGTCCGTTTAAAACGGGTGCGCAATGACATTTTTTAATACGCCTGAAAAACGTTTCGTTAATAACGCTAACAATCTGGTCTCTTTGAAATACACAGACGAACAGAAACAGAAAGATGCTTCTTTGAAGAAGGATGCTCCAGCTCTCCCGAAACGAAAGCGTAAACTGAAAAGAAGCGTGAAACCAACAAAGAGCGCTCGCACTGCAACTCCCCGCGAAGCGGTTATTCGGGCTTATCATAATTGGCTAAGAAAAAAAACGCGGATTGAATCTGTAGTCGCTTATAATTTCGAGCGTTGGGATTGGGATAAAAGAGACCGGGCGTTGTTTCAGGAATTACTGTACGGAATTATCAGATGGCGCGGCAAGATCGACTGGCTGATCAAAACAATAAGCAACCGCAGCGAGATTACTTTCCCCCAGGCTTATGCCGCCATAACCGCCGGTCTTTATCAACTTCTTTATCTTGATCGCATTCCCGATTACGCCGCGGTCGATTCCTCGGTCGAATTCACCCGTCGCGCGGAAGGTCCCATCGCCGCCGGATTAGTGAACGCGGTTTTGCGAACCGTGGCAAATGATCCCGAAAAGTGGCGGGACGTCGAACCGGAGCATAAAGATATCTTTTCAAGATTGTCCATTAAGCACAGCCATCCGCAGTGGATGGTCGAACGCTGGTCAAAATTGTTCGCGAGGGAAAAAATGGAGTCATTGCTGGAATGGAACAACCGACGTCCGGACTTGTGTTTCCGCGTAAACACGAGACTGACCTCTGCAGATGAAATAATCGAAGAATTGAAAAAATCACAAATCGAACCGAAGCGTTCAAACCTTGATCCCAACTTTTTATTTATCGATCACTCAGATTCTTTAGCGGCATTCGAACTACTGGAAAAGGGCTTGCTCCACGCTCAGGATCATTCCCAGGGTCTGGTTGCGAAAGTGGTCGATCCTCAGCCGGAAGAAATTATTCTCGACCTGTGCGCCGCTCCCGGAGGTAAAACCGGTTATTTGGCGGAATTGTGTCCTGAGTGCCGTATTGTCGCAACCGATAAAGAAGAAGACCGGCTGAATCTGGTAAACCAAATGAGCGTTAAATCCGGCTATGACAATGTTGAGACGAAACCCTATTCGGAAGTCATTCTGAAATCGGGCAAATACGATGCAATACTGATCGACGCCCCCTGTACGGGGACGGGAGTCCTGTCCAGACGTCCGGATCTGCGTTGGCGAAGAATTCCAGCCGAGATAAAAAGAATGTCCGCCGTGCAATTACAATTGTTGAAATACGCCGCCGACCGAATTAAAGCCGGAGGCCGAATAATCTACAGTACGTGTTCTATAGAACCGGAAGAAAACGGCGAAGTTATCGACGCCTTTTTATGCGATTATCGCAGCTTTAAAGAAGTCAAAGACTTGAATATCGATATTGAAAAATCGTTTATTAAGCATGGACGTTTAAGTATTTTAGGACCTGAGGTCGAAGGCGACGGTGTTTTTGCAGCAAAAATCGTTAAACAAAAGTAAGTTTTCGATTATTTGATCGACAGGGAAGAACACATAGAAATCGGTAATTCCGATTCGGAAGCGCTATCGAAAGCAGAACCGGAAAACAAGCGCCAAAAAGGCAGCCGTAAGGGATGGAATCGTTTCTGGAATGCATCAGCGGGTTTACTGGTCGTTTTGTTCGCTGCGCTATGGGTGGCAGGTTTGTTCGATAGAGTCATCATGCCGTTGACGACAACGACCGGCGCTGAAGTAAAAATACCTGAATTGCGCGGACTTTCCTTTAGCGAAGCTCGTGAGATCGGCGCTGAAAAAAATCTCGAAATCGTTCGAACCCGGAACCGCACGGACAATAATTTCGAACCGGGAACGGTTGTCGATCAATTTCCCTTAGCCGGTTCGGTGGTTAAGCCCGGCAGGCGCATCGAAGTCGTCCTCAGCGTTCGCGAACAACTTTTGCTCTGCCCTGACGTTATCGGCAAATCGCCGCGCGAAGCCATTCTGATCGCCGATTCAACCGGACTTGCAATCGATGAATCCCAAATCCGGTACAGGCATTCCAATTATACTCCCGCAGGCGTTGTAATGTCGCAGCGCCCCAGAGCTCGAACCGGAATGATGAAAGGCGATACGATAACAATAGCGGTCAGTCTGGGAAAAGCTTCTGAGGTAATTCGAGTTCCCGACCTCACCGGCAGAAGAATCGATGATCTAGAATTAGTATTAGCCAAATACGGATTGAAACTGGGCAGAACCTCACGTTATCCCACCAATAACGCATCGCATGGAACAGTAATATCGCAGACTCCGGATCCCGGCACAGAGATGAGAAAAGGCGCGCGAGTGCATGTCCAGATTGCCGTTAAACCGGGTGGAGGGTAGTCTTTTCAGCAATCCTCCCGCACCATGAGAATAGCAGGTTTAATCACATTGAGTGCGCGCTTCAGCGCGCATGAGGCGCCCGGTACGCGCTGAAGCGCGCACTCAATGCGATAATTCTGGGCGTCAGGCGTCCTCACCCGACGCTATAAACAGTTTGGGCGTCAGGCGTCCTCACCTGACGTCATAAGCGCTGTAATAACAATAATAATCTGTCAGGTGGGGACGCCTGACAGGCGCTCACTCACTTGGTATTTTCGGACACTCTGTTTCGCTGGAATCCATGCCGGTTCTCGCGCTATCGTCGAAGGCAGATGGATTCCAGCTTTCGCTGGAATGACTGCGTACGGAACGTTATTTTCCCCGTAATATACAACAAGAGCCTGCAGACGCCCTCGTCTGCAGGCTCTCGCTTTACAGTTTGGGCGTCAGGCGTCCTCACCTGACGTCATAAGCGCGGTAATAACAATAATAATCTGTCAGGTGGGGACGCCTGACAGGCGCTCACTCACTTGGTATTTTCGGACACTCTGTTTCGCTGGAATCCATGCCGGTTCTCGCGCTATCGTCGAAGGCAGATGGATTCCAGCTTTCGCTGGAATGACTGCGTACGG
>CAZWOY010000436.1:0-3795 GCA_964635255.1 uncultured bacterium | reverse complement strand
TTCCCACGCGGGAGCGTGGGAACGAGTTTGTAATGTGTACACTATTTATTACACACGGTACTAAAAGCGGTAATGCCCGCTCTCAATAAACTACCCGAATTTTGATATCCGGATTAATTGGTTTCATGTTATTCACCGGCGTACCAATTACCGGAATAACCTGCAATCGAAACGATAATGTATAAATAACTATCATGGAAACCTATAGATACGCTAATCTTTATCGCTTGCGATAAAAACTCTTGCCTCCCTTTCGTTCCGAATGCACCTCAGGGATGAACGCCGTCATCGAACGAAGCAGTTCCACAACTTCGTTAACGCTTTTTGTCGTCTTTTCGACCTCTTCGCCGGTGTTGTACCTTGAGAGCGAAAAGCGAATAGCTCCATGAGCTTCCTCATGGATTAAGCCTATTGCGGTTAACACTTCCGACGGGACCAGCGATTTGGAAGAGCAGGCTGAGCCTGAAGAAACGGCGATTCCTCGATTAGACAAGTGCATCAGTATCGCTTCGCCTTCGATATAGAGAAAAGTTACGTTCAAATTGCCTAAAAGCCTTTCAGCCGGCGGCGGTCCGTTTAGAAGCGTGTGTGGAATTTTCGCCAATTCTTCCGACAATTTTATTTGTAATGGTCGAACGCGCTGTTCAACTTTATCCAAGTCTCGAACCGCTATTTCAACCGCTTTCCTAAATCCGACGATCGCCGGAACATTTTCAGTTCCCGGACGAAGGTCAAATTCCTGCGGAGCGCCTTCCATAATGCGTTTTGGGCGAGATTTCCGCTGGACATATAATGCGCCTATCCCCTTAGGTCCATGCAATTTATGACCATTGAAACTCGCCATATCGATTCCGAGCTCCTGCGTATTGAACGGTAGTTTTCCCAAAACCTGAGCCGCGTCGGTATGAAACAGAGCCCCGTGTTCATGCGCTATATCCGCAAGTTTTTTTATTTCTTGAATGGTCCCTATCTCATGGTTAGCCATAACGACGCTGACCATAAAAGTCTGGTCGTCTATTGCGTTTTCAAGCGCGTGAGGATCGACGTAACCCTGTCCATCGACGGGAAGCCGGGTTATTTTATATCCTTCTTTTTCAAGCCGTTTCGCAATATTGTTTACCGAAGCATGTTCAACCGACGAAATTATCAGATGTTTCTTGTCCTCGTTCGCTCGCGCTGAGCCTAAGATCGCAAGATTGTTGGATTCGGTGGCGCCGCTGGTGAAAATTACTTCTTTAGGCTTAGAGCCAATAATTTCAGCAATTTTTTCACGCGATTCGTCTATAGCCGATTCCGATTCGAGTCCGAGGTTGTGAAGCGAAGCCGGATTGCCAAATTTTTCCTTGAAATACGGCAGCATCGCTTCAAGTACGTCGGGATGAAGCGGAGTTGTATCGTTATTGTCGAAATATATCATTTCTTTCTCCGTTTTTTTTAAAATGCCGGAAATGGCGTTTTGATTTCATCGTTTCGATTTACGCATCTCTACGCTGCAGATTGTCCTTGAATTATCGACACGAGCTTGCAGAAATCCCATCTGCAATCTATCCGTAGTGATTTTAAGGCAGTCTGAAGAGAATGTTTTACAAAATCAAAAAACCATGCAAAATAAAACTTCTGTAAAAATTACGTACTAAATCCCTTTTCATAAACATTTTTAATCTTTTCCGTTCCTTCCCGCCAACTTTTCTCTGATTCCCGGCATACTCCAGCGGCAGCCGCAATAATCCTGCCTGTAAAGTTGAAATTCTTTTGACAACTCAATGCTGCGCTTGAAACCGTCGTTTTTTCTGAGCGTTTCGTCAAGATAATGAATACCATATTTATCGCCCAATTCATGTCCGATTTTGTGAATGAATTTCACATTCTTATGCGGACTGACCGTAAGCGTTGTTGTGAATGCATCTGCAGGGAAATCTTTGGCGAATCTTGCCGTCCATTCCATTCGATGAGCAATACATCTCTCGCACCGCCCGCCCCCTTCCGGTTCGCTTTCAAAACCTCTGACAGCGTTTAACCACTCATCGGAAGTTCTTGATCCCTCGCAGTAGTTCATTCCTAATCGAGCCGATAAATATCTTGTTTCAGCTTCGCGCAGATCATACTCAAGCTGCGGTTCGACGTTAGGATTATAAAACAAACCAATAATCTCCCAATCGACCGCTAATCTTTCATAGGCTGCGGTAGCGTCCGGAGCGCAGCAGATATGAAGGATCAGTTTTTTCAAAGACTAACTTTCCTGCGAATAAACGGCTCCTATGAACTTGGTTATCGCTCTGTCAACCTGTTCCGAAACGTATTCAGGATTCTTTTCTACAAACTGTCCAAACATACTTTGATCGATATCGACGCCTTGTTCTTTGGCAATTTCCTCAGTAACCACTTGTAATTGAATCACTTTAACAATTGCGTTTGTTATGTGCTTGGAATTGCCGCTTTCAACCAAATCGTACAATTGATCTTTGATTGTCTTTTCGTATAAGCGCCTGTCTTCTTCAACTCGATCTACGAGATTACCCACCGGTTTACCTCCTCGGCTGTAAATGGCTTCTTTTTAATCGTTTTGGTTTCAGAGTCGCAGCGCGCTTCCACGCTTAACTCATTGCCGGCGTCTTTGCCGTCGCTGTATCTGCCTGCTATACCGGCAGCTATTTCCAACATCTCATCTGTTACTTTAACCGGAGATTTGTCGATTAAGACTAAAGGACCCGGATGATCTCTCACTTCGACCTTTATTCGATCGCCCGCATATTTTTCGAGCAATTCATTATCCAGCTCGTCCCTGCCGGCGATTATTTTCAAATCAGGACTGACGCGCAGATGTCTCCCGATGCGCAATAATTTATAATCGTTCCAATCGAGTTCGTCCTTGTGGGCGTTTTCCCAGAGATCCCTCGTCTTTTTTGAATAGTGCGGATCTGTAAACAGACAACCGCCTCCGGGTGAGGGAAATGACTCAATGCGAAACTCTTTAGCTAATTCCATTTGCGGCTTGCGATTGCGTCCGTGGAATCCGTAAAGTTCCGCTCGATTGATTAAACCTTCCCGTTCTGGCAAAGTTGGTTCTAATTTAAGCGCTGACAGCGGTCGCAGCAATCGATCGACCAACCCGCTTTGTTTTGCTATCAATTGCAGTTGGGGCAGTTGCTGGGATTTAGGACGCTGTCCCAATACTTCGCCGGTAAAGACAAACTGAGCGTCGATTTCTTCCATCCTTTTTTTCGCTAATTTCAGCATGTACAAATGACAATCCACGCACGGATTAACGTTTTTGCCGTAACCATATTTTGGATGGTGAAGGGCTTCAGTCAAGTAGCTGTCCGGCAGATCGATTTTCTCGACGATCACTCCGCGTTCATGAAGAGGTTGGAACGGATCCGATTCACTTGCCGCATCGGGTTTCTTTCTGCTTCTCATTTCCGGTAAATCGAAACCCATTCTGATGTTCAACGCTACGACTTCAATGTTTTGCCTTGCCAATATCAAAGCGGCAAGCAGGCTGTCTAAACCGCCGGAAACCAGACCGACGGCTTTCGTCCTTTTTCCCTTAGACTTATCTAACATTTCTCCAAGAATAATGAAATTGTCGCAAATTTCAAACCTGTTTTAATAAGCGATTGAGAAAGGAGTTGCATTCAAGCGTCTCACTATCTTTTATCGCTATAGATATTATACGCTGACTAAATGAATCTAAACAACCGGAAAGCGATCGACAGGCAAGCGCTAAATAAACAGATTGTATTATTACTACGCGCCTAAAATAGTTGCCATCTCCAGGAATCTGATGGAATGCGG
>CAZWOY010000435.1:0-3801 GCA_964635255.1 uncultured bacterium | reverse complement strand
TGATAAATGTCCATTTTTGCAGACGGGGGCGTCTGCAAACTCTCTAAAAAAAAGATACGACTTTTGGAAACAAAAAACATAAACAAAATATTAGTCGCCAACCGCGGCGAGATTGCAGTGCGGGTGATGCGCACCTGTCTTGAGATGGGAATCAAGACTGTGGCGGTCTATTCGGACGCGGACGTTTCGGCGCCGCATGTGATAATGGCTGACGAAGCCTATCGCATCGGCGAAGCTCCGGCGCGGGACAGCTACCTGCGCAGCGACGTCATTATTGAAACTGCCCTTAAACACGACGTGCAGGCGATTCATCCCGGTTATGGATTTCTGGCTGAAAACGCCGGTTTTTCGCGTGACGTCACCGAAGCCGGTTTAATTTTCATCGGGCCTCCGGCGAGCCCTATCGAAGCGATGGGATCGAAAACGGGCGCGAGACGGATTATGATGGACGCGGGAGTTCCGGTTGTCCCGGGGGATCGATCGGGATTGGCGACGCGTGAGGACGCTCTCGCATCGGCGGAAAGCATCGGCTATCCGGTTTTAATTAAGGCGGCAATGGGCGGCGGCGGCAAAGGCATGCGCGTGGTGCGCTCCGCAAAGGAACTCCCCGCCGCGCTGGATGCGGCAAAACGCGAGTCGCTTTCCGCTTTCAGCAGCGATGAAGTCTATCTCGAAAAGTTTATCGAAGGTCCCCGGCACGTCGAAGTACAAGTTCTTGCCGACAGCTTTGGCAATGCGATCCATCTGTATGAACGCGAATGTTCGATTCAGCGCAGGCATCAGAAAGTGATCGAGGAAGCCCCGGCTCCGGCGCTGAAGGACCTGCCGGACGTCCGCGAGCGGATGGGCGAGGCGGCGGTGGCGGCTACAAAAGCCTGTGGATACGTCAACGCCGGAACGGTTGAATTCCTGTTCGATCCCTCGACTTCGGATTTTTATTTCCTTGAGATGAATACAAGGCTGCAGGTCGAACATCCGGTCACGGAAATGGTTACCGGCGTCGATTTAGTCCGCGAGCAGATATTGGTCGCCGACGGACAGCAGCTTACGCTGAATCAGGAGCAGGTCAGGCATCGCGGGCATTCCATCGAAGTCAGGATCTATGCCGAGGACGCCTCGACCGGTTTCCTGCCCGATGCGGGCACGGTAACAAGTCTTGTGCGACCGGACGGGCCTTGGGTGCGAGTCGATTCCGGCGTGATTGCAGGCAGCGAAGTCGGCGTTTATTACGATCCGCTGATCGCCAAACTCGTCGTCTGGGGACCCAACCGCTACGCGGCTGTCAGAAGAATGCATCGCGCATTGTCGGAATACCATGTTTCCGGATTGCAGACTACGATCCCGTTTTCCAAAATGGTTATGGAAAACGAACGCTACATTTCCGGCGAGTTCGACACCCGGTTTATCGATATGGAGTACGACGGCAAGCCTGCGCCGAAACCGGACGCGGAACTAGTCCAAGCGGCGATCGCCGCTGCGGCTTTATACACCGACGCCATATCCGAAGCCACGAAAGGCTTGAGCCATGATTCACAGCGAAAAGACGGCAAGCCGGGCAAATCGAAGGGTTGGAAACACGCCGGCAGGATCGCCGGGATGCGATGAGACAGAACCCGCAGAAAATGTGGAGATTAATAAAAACTCGCTCAAAATTCCACCGCCCAACGCGCAGTCACCGGGATAAGAGCAAGTACACGCGGAAGATTAAGCATCGGGAGTTCGATAGAAAAAGGCGGGAGGAATAAAAGTTGGAATCGCATTTCACAACGAATTGAATATTGCTTGATGTTAGCAATGCCGCTATTTCTATTTATTTAATATTCCATAGCCTTATTGGCTTTATTTCCAATAATTATATAGTTATTTTGTTTTAAGTTAAACGTATTTTTTAATACGAAAACACTTACGCTCAGCGAACAAAGGAGTTAAGGATTTTTTCAATTTACTTGAATAATTTTAGAGGTTTCAAAGATACTTTAATTCCTCTAAAAGACGTCAATTTCCTTGTTGGAGAAAACAGCACAGGGAAAACTTCATTCCTAAAATTGTTAGAATTGTTTTCTGAAGAATCATTTTGGACTGTTGGAACAGAAGCCAAGGTTAAGGAAGTTTTAGGCGATTTTTACGATAACGTATCTGTTGAGAGTGAAGATCGATCTTACTTCGTTGTCGGCTGGATTCAACATGAAACAAATGTTAAGAAAAACGATTCAATCGTTGCAAACTATATCTTATTAATGTTTAAAAATCTTGATGGCAAACCAATTATAACTGCCTTAGACTTTCACACTGTTAAAAATCAAATTACAATGTTAAATATCGATAAAAAAAGCAGATCAAATGATGTGTTAGTCAAAATTACGGAACCATCTAAAATTACTGCTCATCAGGCAAGAGCCAAAATAAACGATTTTGTTAATAAATATAGAAAAGAACCGGATATTAGTAACTTCAAAAACTTAAAACAGAAATTATCGAATACCAATAGATTTCCACAAGACGTATTTAAGTATAATTTTCCCTTAACGCTATTCCTATCGCTATTTGACTCTCCTTATCAAGAATTTTTATCCAATTCTTCGATCTGGTTTGCGCCAATAAGATCAAAACCGTTGAAAACTTACGAGGGCGCGGTCCATCCTACCACTAGAGAAGGAGGACATACGCCCTTTCTTTTACAGTCTATTCTTAATAAAAAGGTAAAGGCTGCGGAGTTTCATAAGTCACTAAAAGAATTTGGATTTCAGTCTGGACTTTTCAATGACGTCAAAATTAATAAACTTGGTGAAGGTAGATTTGAAGTGCAGATTATACTTGAAAATAAACCGCTAAATATAATGAACGTCGGCTACGGAGTATCTCAAATTCTCCCGATTATCGTTGAGATGTTAGGTGCGCCGCGCGAAACCATTTTTGGAATCCAGCAGCCGGAAGTGCATTTACATCCAAAAGCTCAAGCCTCTTTAGGCGATTTGATATTTCAATTCGCGACTGTAAAAAAACATCGATATATAATCGAAACGCATAGCGATTTTCTAATCGATAGATTCAGAATTGCAAGACGGAACAGCCGTAGGTTAATCGATTCGCAAATAATTTTTTTTGAACGCAAAGACGGCAATAACTATGCCGCCTCAATTGCTATAGACAAAAAGGGAGTTTATGAGCAATGTGAAGCAACCAGATCCTATAAAGAATTTTTTCTGAATGAAGCTTTTAAAAAGCTTGAAATTTGAGTATGTGCGTAGTAATTGATCTAAATAGAATATCAACTGTTTTCAATCCTCAAAACAGCGAATCAGGAAATTTCAAGAAACTAAAAAACTGGATAGTTCAAGGTCCAGGTTTTATCATATTTGGAGGCACAAGATATTTAGACGAACTTGAAGCTGGACCGATAAATTTGATTAATAATCTAAAAGATTACCGTCGGGAAAGCGTCGTGCGCTTGAAAAGAAATTTGGTGGATAAAGAACAGACTCGAATTTCTAACGAATATACAGAATGTTTTAATTTAGAAAATCCAAAAAAAGATGGCGATCCGCATATAGTGGCAATTTGCTTAGTATCGAAGTGTAGAATACTTTGCACAGAAGATAGAAAATGCATGAACGCTATAGAAAGTATTTATACAAAAAATCGACCTAAGTTTTACTCGTCTGACCAGAATGCTGATTTAATTAGAAGCGAAAACATAGTTCGAATACCAAAAAACGTTTTTGAGTAGTATTTTGATTTGCTTCTTATTATTACTACGTGCATAAAATAGTTGCCATCTCCAGGAATCTGATGGAATGCGGA
>CAZWOY010000434.1:0-3821 GCA_964635255.1 uncultured bacterium | reverse complement strand
TTAGTCTGCTAAAGGCAGACTCGCAATGACACTTTTTTCTGCGCGTAGTAATAATATTTTAAAGATTGCAAACTACAACAAGAAATCCTAATGTTTGAAATCCTTATCGACTTTCTGGTCGATTTAGATGTGCGGTTAATGTACTTTTTAAACGTAACGGTGCATAATCCTGTGTTAAGCGAGATTATGCCGCTGTTTCATAAAGGCGCTCCCTGGCGGATTCCGCTGGCGGTTGGATGGGTGGCGCTGATGATATTCGGCGGCGCTAAAGGACGCTGGGCGGGAGTTGGAGCGATATTGCTCGTCGCGGCGACAGATCAATTATCCTCGCACCTTATCAAACCCTGGGTCGAGCGAATACGTCCCTGCAACGTACTGGGGCATATCTGGCTCTACAAGGACGGAGGCTGGCTGATGACGCCCGATCCGGTTACTCAGGTTTATAAAGGATCGTTTTCCTTCACTTCCTCGCACGCGGCGAACACCGGGGGGCAGGCATTCTGGTGGGCGTCGCTCTATCCCAAAACCAAATGGATTTGGATCGTCCTCGCCGTCATGATCGGCTATTCGCGAGTCTATGACGGCGTTCACTATCCGTTCGACGTTATCGGCGGGTGGGCTGCCGGGGGATTATGCTTCCTCGCGATCTGGATGCCGGCGCGCAAATGGGGACCTAAACCGCTAAGGGCGCAGGATCAGGTCGTTCCGAAAGAATTTAAAGACTGATTTTGACTGATAAAAAGAACATACCTGAGTTGCCGCCGAAGGAAATTATCTCGCGGCTGATACGTTATTTCGGAAGCTACAAATCCAGGTTAGCCGTCGCCCTCATCGCTGCGGCGCTGGTCAGCGGAATGGACTCGGTTATGATGCTCGGCGTCGGCATGGTGATGGACCTTTTCAGCGGCATAAGCCAGGCATTGATTTCCGATATGCCGGCGAACATTAAGTTGACTCGGGATTTAGCCGGTCATCAACTGTGGAACTTTAAAGTCGATGGCGTCGAATCGGCGCGGACTCTGCTGTGGATCATCTCCGGGATTACGCTGGGCATTGTAGTCGTTAAAGGCGCGATTCATTTTACGAAAGAATGGCTGTTGTGGAGCGTTACGCATCGGATACTGATGAAAATGAAAGAGCAGCTTTTCAGCCGGATCGTTATGTTTCCGATGCGAACCTTCGACCGCGAGAAATCGGGCGAGATGCTCTCAAGGATTACCTACGACGTCAATCAGATGCAGCAGGCGCTCAGAACCGGAACGCTGCTGTTGAAATCCGCCGTTGAAGCGATTATTTATGTTACAATGCTCTTCCTTTTGCAATGGAAACTGACGCTGTTCGCCGTATTCGTCTTCCCCTTGTCGGCGATGATGATTAAGCTGTTCGGGGAATCGATCCGCCGGTACAGCGGAGCGATGTCGAGAAACGTGGCTGACTATACGTCATTCCTCAGCGAAGCTATTGCCGGATCGAAAATAATCAAGGCGTTCGGACGCGAAGATGCGAAAAAGAAATCTTTTATCGACAAAATTTACGATAATTTTCGCCATAACATGAAAATAGCCCGCGTCGACGCTATTCATTCGCCGATACAGGAGTTTATTTCGACGGCGGGAATGATCGGCGTTATTATTTTCTGCGGCTACAGGCTTATGGCGGGCGATATGACTTTAGGCAGCCTGACAACGTTCGTGGCGATTCTCAACCTTGCCTATAAACCGATTAAAAAACTCGGAACTACAAATACGGTAATCCAGCGCGCGATCGCTTCCGGCAACCAGATTTTCCAGCTATTGGACGAACCGGTCGAAGATTCGATTATCGGATCGGGAACTGCGAAACCATCGCCGGTGACGGGGGCTTTGAAGTTTTCAGAAGTCTATTTCGAATACGTCGAAAACAAAACCGTGCTGCGAGGCATAAACCTGGATATTAAGGCGGGCGAAACGGTCGCTTTGGTCGGTCCTTCCGGCGGCGGGAAATCGACGATTATCAATCTGATTCCCCGCTTTTATCCGCTTAAGCGCGGGAAAATCGAACTCGATTCGATTAATACCGCCGACTATGACGTCGAATATCTCCGCAGCCTCATTTCGATAGTGCCTCAGGAAACGATTCTGTTTGCAGGCACCGTCGAAGAAAACATCCTGTTCAGCCGCCCCGGAGCTGCGATGGATCAAATCGTTGCCGCCGCGCGGGCGGCGAACGCGCACTATTTTATCGAGCGGCTGCCGGACGGATACCAAACCGAGGTCGGCGAACGCGGCGTACAGCTTTCCGGCGGACAGCGGCAGCGAATCGCGATTGCGCGGGCTGTGCTGCGGGATCCTCGAATACTGCTGTTGGACGAAGCGACCTCGGCTCTCGACACCGAATCGGAAAAATTGATTCAGGAAGCGCTGGACAGGATCCGCAAAGAGCGCACAACCATCATCGTCGCTCACCGGCTATCGACCATCCTGAACGCCGGCCGGATAGCCGTGATCGACGACGGCAGAATCGTCGAAATCGGAAGCCATGCAGAGCTTTTCGCCCTTGAAGGAGTCTATCGCCGGTTCTACGAAATGCAATTCGCGGGAGCGGGATAGCAATTAGAATGAGTCCGAATGGCGGATAGAATTTTTTCACGCCCCTGGTGGCGCAAAGTCATATTTGGTTTGCTGGCAAGACTGTCCTCAAAGCGCGGAGCGGATGCAGGCGTTATCGAAGACGCTCCGAAGAGGATCATGATCCTGGCGCCGCTGCTGTTGGGCGATTATTTAATGCTGACGCCGCTGATAAGAGCCCTTTCCGAAACATTCCCAAACGCCAGAATCGCAGCGGTGGTTATTAAAACCAGTTATGCCTTGGCGAAAGTCGATCCTTACGCGACGGACGTATTGCTATACGCTAAACTGCCCGGCTGGTTCGGGTCGATGGCTCGGATTTTCCGGTTCAAGCCGGACGCCGTAATACTGCCAAAGCCTCATCCGGCGTTCACGGAAAGCATCCTGACGTTTTTTAGCGGATCCACATATCGCATAGGATTGAATCATCCGGGACATAATGCTTTCCTGACTCATTCTGCGCCTCATAAAGACGGAAGGGAGCATCGGATCGATACGATCGTACGGCTGCTCGAACCGTTTGGGATCGACTTGGACGGCGTCGATAGAACAATGCATATCGGGATAGACGATGAATCCGAAAAGAGAGCGATACAATTTTTCAGAAATTCGGATCCCGATGTCAGCTGGATTTCAATAAATTTATCGGCGAGTAATCCGACGCGGCTGTGGAGCTGGGACAAGTGGGATGAATTGCTGAAAAAGCTGCACAGAGCGCGTCCCGGTCTGAGAACGTTGGTCTTGAGCGCGCCGGCTGAAAGGGAGCGGTGCATCGAACTGGCTCGGAATTATAACTTTGTGGAAACTGTGGCGACAAAAAGCCTGCTTGAAGCGATTGCGCTTATGAAAAGGACGAAACTGCTGCTAAGCCCGGACACCGGAGCGGTTCACGCCGCGGTTGCGAGCGGATTGCCGGTGGTTGTTCTATTCAATTCGGATGAAATAACCTATACCAGATTTGCGCCGCGGTTCGTTCCCCATGAAGTTGTTATAGCATCAGCGGGGAAAGATGTGAAGGATATTGGGGTGGAAGATGTTTTTGAAAAGGTTAACGAATTGCTGGGGAGGGTTTGAATAGGAACACGGATGACACGGATGCAACGGATTTGCGCGGATTTTTCAGTAATTGCCCGTGAAGCGAGCTTCGCCACGCAATATGAAAATAGACTCATTTTCTGACGTAAGTCGCAACCCCCCTGTATCCCCCCTTCAGAT
>CAZWOY010000433.1:0-3823 GCA_964635255.1 uncultured bacterium | reverse complement strand
AGAAGGCGGGCGGGGACGCCCGCCCTACTTAAGGATTCTATGGAAAACAGAATCCTGGGCATTATCGCATTGAGTGCGCGCTTCAGTGCGCATCTGGCGCTCGGTACGCGCTGAAGCGCGCACTCAATACGATCCTGACCGCTATAAATCCCTCGTTGTTCGCCGCCTTCTATCGTATGCCGGTCAAGTTTGCTTTTGTAACTTGACAAAACAATCTTTGAAATATAATATATTTATATAGTAAGAACAAATAATTGCGAGGGCATACCTAATGATTCAATTCATACCCAAATCTTATCTCGACGGTCCCATGCGCGTTTCGGTTCAGTGTCCGCACTGTCAGGAAAATCTGATGGACGACGGGGCGTTGATAAAAGATCTGCCATCGATAACGCTGATGTGCAAAGTGCCTGAAGAGCATGGCGGAGACATAGACCTGGTGCGATTTTCTTCCTACTATGGAGATGAGCTCTTCGACACTCATCTCAATGTTCCAAACGGCGTTATAACAAAATTTATATGTCCTTTCTGCGAAAAAGACCTTGCCAGCGACCACCAATGCGACCTGTGCAATGCGCCGATGGTGCACATGGAATTGAAAAAGGGCGGAATGCTTGAATATTGCGTCGAAGCTTATGAACGACGCTTACAAAAAGAACCTGAACGGGAATCGTTTGGCGGCAAGGTTCACTTCTGCGCAAGACGGGGTTGTTTGGGAAGAAGAATAAATTTTGAAAATCCCGATGCTGATCTTAAAGAATTTTATAATTCCTATTCGAAGTTTTTAACAGATTAATCAACACCGGGCTTTGAGAATGGAAAAAACACTGATGACAGTCGGTTTTGCAGATTTGTCGAATTTTGTAAAGTTAGTTGAGGCAGCCGGAGACGTTCGATCGTTTGAAGCGCTTCAGCAGACATTTTCATCCGCAGGCGACATCATCGTCAAAAACAACGGCGCCATTCGCAAATATTTGGGAGATACGATTCTTTTCACTTTTTTAAACCCTTCTAATGCTATGCGCACGGCAAGGGAATTAGTGCAAGCGGAATATTCATTCGACGACATTAAGATGCGTTTCAATATCGGATTGGCAACCGGCGTAGTCATTATAGCCAAAGTGGGACATCCTTCGTTTATGGTTGAAGATATTTTTGGCGAGGTCGTTAATCGGGCGGCAATTTTGTCCAAACAGGCTTCGCAAACCGGAGAAAGAATCAAAATGTGCGCCGCCACCGCTGCGAATTTGCAATAACCGATGCTTTCATGTTCCTATACGCTTCTGCGGATTCAAATTCTTATGAACGACTAAATGCATCCCATCGCGGGAGCGTGGAATCGGGAATCGATAAGCGGATTTATTAAATTATCTTCTTTTCGCCGCCGGTAGTTGTAAACCAAAACGCCATCAATTCACCGGGTTTTATCGGCTTATCCAAAATAATCTGATCGTAATTTGACATTTCCGGCAATTGCCGGGAATTTAAAACTTTTTCGAGGTTGTCGAATATCGCTTTCCACTCCGCGATTCTTTCCAATCGAAGATCTACGCATTGCTTGGGAGCGGAAGCGATTATTTCGCTGAATGAAAGGAGTGGTTTTCCTTTTTCATCCTTCATAGATTCCGGGCAATACAGATAATTTTGCGTGATTATTGCCAAGCCGCAGGTAAGAATTATCGCTCGCCACCGTTTATTGTCCTTGATAAATCTTTCAGCGTTTGCAGTTAAGTTCTCCGGATCTGTATTTAGCGCTTCTTTGAAACTTGAAGTCACTTTGCTGATTATTTCCAGTTCCCAAAGATATTTCGCTATCTTTGGACCGAGGTTCATATAGGAAGTGCTTGGAACTCCCAACTCTTTCGCCATATTTTCCATTTTTTCCATTAAGCCCTTCCGCATCTCCAGCGCTCTTTCCGTACAGTTCATCTGTGCGACGTCAAAAGCTCGCAGCGCGCATTTGTCCAGTTTATTGTGAATAATGTCGATCACGGCTTCGGCGACTTCCTCTTTCGTAATGCAGCCCATTTGCCCTGGAGCGGTGATGGACGCCATGTCATGCCACCCGTAGTCGTTATTTTCTCCCGATTTAACAACCACGTCTCTCAGGTTTTCATTAAATCGTCGAACCATAATATAAGACTTATAATTTTCATTTTTCACATCTGCAATGCTCGACAGCGGGACCGGATCAGAGTCGATTAATGGAATGTTTTTTCCTTTTGCGGAAATGCTGACTTCCCGGCGCCCCATCTCTTCCCATCCGATTAAGGCTGCAGGGACTACAACGTTAACATTGAAACCGGGAGTATGACTTAAGGTGAGCAGCAGTTTAAATAATATTCCGGCTGCCGATACTTTGCCCAGCAGCTTGGTTGACAAACCCTCTTCGCCAAGGTCGCCGTGAGTGTACTTAATATTGAATCCCATTCCCCCCAGTCCGGTAGTCGAAATTTTTATATATCTTTCAACGGAAAACTCTTTCATCGCGCATTGCAGCGATTGCACAAATCTAATGATCGGGGGCGAGGGGACGCTCTTTGCGATTTCGTATAGATAGCTGCCTTTATAGTCAGGATTATTTTCATTTTCAAGCGCTTTTCGCACAGCATCGTGAACGCACTGCTGATATCCGACGGCGGTTGCGATATTTATAGCATCGATGATAAATCTGGGCTTGTGTTCTTCGATTAATTTATACAACAGCGAACTTTCGACCAATTCGGGGCTCAGTTCATCATAAAAGTAATGTAACAGCGTTCTTTCTTCCGATGAATCGATCGGTTTGATTTTTCTGGCTAAATAGGCGGGCCAAAGAATATTGCCATAGCTGCTTACAAATTCAGTTTCCGAGCCGTCTCCAAACTTTGCTTTCAGTTTCGATGCAGCATCTTCCGCTTCCTGCAATGTCAAGCAATGCAAGACAATCTTGTTCGGTTTAAATTGCCTGCATAGTCTGCCTACTTCCAGTCCAACCTGCCCGGCTCCCAGGATAAGGATCGATCCGCCGTTTTCGGATAAAGCTGCTTGACCGTCTTGAACATCGCGGGAGTTTTCCTGTTGACCGTTCATGTATTAATCCTTATTGTAAATGCACTGCCTCAGAACATGCTGCCAGCGTTCAATCATTTTACCTCCCAATCGTTCAGATTGAGAGATCTCACTCCTTGTTTTAGGTTCACAACCAGTCTGAGCGTTTAAACAATCTTAAAAATCCAATGCAAAATAGTACAAAGCAGTTACTGGCAGTGCAGATGAATTAGAGCTCATATTTCTTCAACTTAGCGAGCGTTTTCTTAAACGTTATTGACTTCACGTTCTCAACGTAAATAACCTATCGAAAAAAAATTTTCGATAACCGAAACTCAATATTTTGTGAATTGATACACAAACACTATAGATAGTTAGCTATAAGAACAGTTAATTGTCAAGCTTTCGTTATGTTTTCCCTTCGGAACTGTAAAATATTGCATAAACCGAAACGGGTTGTTTGCTTACGCGGATATTTTGTTTAAATTTGGATACATAGTCGATTCATGTGTAGAAAGACCTGACTTTGTCATTCCTGCCAAGGCGGAATATCTGAAAATACGGATTTGGGGCGTCAGTTTTCCAAAAATGTTCACTGCAGTCATTCCAGTGAAAGCTGGAATCCAGAGAAGTCTCGTTTTATCAAGAGCATACTGGATTCCAGCTTTCGCTGGAATGACTGCCTGAGGCGTTTTTTGATAATCTGCTTCGCTGGAATGACTGCCTGAGGCGTTTTCTGATAATCTGCTTCGCTGGAATGACTGCCTGAGGCGTTTTTTGATAATCTGCTTCG
>CAZWOY010000432.1:2363-3834 GCA_964635255.1 uncultured bacterium | reverse complement strand
CACAGCAAGCACTCGCACAGCAAGCACTCGCACAGCAAGCACTCGCACAGCAAGCACTCGCACAGCAAGCTCTCGCACTTCATTCTCAGGCGGCTTGCGCGCGGGACAGACTGCGGTAGGGCTGCGAAATCCGATTTGCGAAATTGCTCAAAATAATCTGAATATTACTTAAATTATGCTGAATTCATTGTAGATTAGCGAAAAAAATTACATATTACTCGTCTAAGTAAAAGTTACGCAGAAAAAGCTTGGAAAAGCTAATTTACGGAGGAAATACATGAAGTACGATCGCATCTGGAATTTCAACGCGGGTCCGGCGGCGCTGCCGCTCGAAGTGTTGGAAAAGATTCACGAAAAGTGGTTTAACTACGAAGGCGCCGGCATGGCGGTTATGGAAATGTCGCACCGCTCTAAGGAATATGACGCAATCCATAATCATACGGTTGAAATGGTTAAGAAACTCCTCGGACTGGGCGACGAGTTCCACGTTTTGTTCCTGCAGGGCGGAGCAAGCCTGCAGTTCGCCATGGTTCCGATGAGCTACCTGGGCGAAGGCAAGACCGCCGACTATGCCGATACCGGTTCGTGGTCAACCAAGGCGATTAAGGAAGCCAAACTGTTCGGAAACGTTAATCTGGCGTTCGACGGCAAGGCGGTCGAGTATATGCGCCTGCCGAAACAGGAAGACTTGAACCTGACGTCCGGAGCCGTTTATGTGCATCTGACGAGCAACAACACCATCAAGGGAACGCAGTATTTCAACTTTCCCGACACTAACGGCGTTCCGATCGTCTGCGACATGTCGAGCGATATCCTGTCGCATCGATTCGATCCCAAGCCGTTCGGTTTGATCTATGCGGGCGCTCAGAAAAACCTTGGACCTTCCGGCGTTACGCTGGTCATCATCCGCGACGATTTCTATCAAAAAGCGCGCACCGATTTGACCTCGATGCTGTGCTACAAGACTCACGTCGAGAAAAACTCGCTGTACAACACGCCGAACACATTCGGAATTTACACGATGGGCGTGGTTCTCGACTGGATCGAAGAGTTGGGCGGACTCGATGCGATGGAAGCGCGGAATAAAGAGAAAGCCGATCTGTTGTACGGTTTCTTGGATGATAACGCCGGCTTCTTCCGCACTCCGGTCGCAAAGGACAGCCGGAGCTGGATGAACGTCTGCCTGAGATTAGCCGGCGAAGAACTCGAACCGAAGTTTATCGCCGAGGGCCGCGAAGCCGGATTCAACGGCTTGAAAGGACACCGCAGCGTCGGAGGCGTCCGCGTTTCGATGTACAACGCGACTCCGCCGGAAGCGATTAAGGATCTGTTGGAGTTCATGAAGGATTTCATGGCGAAGAACGGGTAAGAACACCCCCCCTTTAATTTCCCCCTTTATTAGAAGGGAGAATCAAAGAGAGCTTGCAGACGCCCTCGTCTGCAAGCAAAAGCGACATGCGGTCATTCCCGC
>CAZWOY010000432.1:0-2263 GCA_964635255.1 uncultured bacterium | reverse complement strand
AGAATCAAGGAGAGCTTGCAGACGCCCTCGTCTGCAAGCAAAAGCGACATGCGGTTATTCCCGCGAAGGGACATGCAGCCATTCCGCGCAGGCGGAAATGACTGATTTCATTAGAAGGGAGAATCAAGGAGAGCTTGCAGACGCCCTCGTCTGCAAGCAAAAGCGACATGCGGTCATTCCCGCGAAGGGACATGCTGCCATTCCGCGCAGGCGGGAATGACTGATTTCATTAGCCAAAAAAAACAAAAGGAAATAGATATGAGAATTTTAGCAAACGACGGCATTTCTGCCGGCGGGCAGAAGATGCTTGAAGGCGCAGGACACGAAGTCGTCACCGAAAAGATTCCGCAGGAAGAACTTGCCGGGAAAATCGGGGAATTCGACGCTATGGTCGTGCGCAGCGCCACCAAAGTTACTAAGGAAATTATCGACGCCGGAATCCCAAAATTCCGCATCGTTGTGCGCGGCGGGGTCGGCATCGACAACATCGACCACGCTTACGCCAAAGAAAAAGGCGTCGAAGTCAGAAACACGCCCGCAGCCAGCTCGCCATCGGTGGCGGAACTGGCGTTAGCCCACATGTTCGCGCTGGTGCGCTGCATCGTTCCCGCGAACCTGACTATGCGCGGCGGCGAATGGAACAAGAAGCAGTACAAAGGCGTCGAACTTGCCGGCAAGACGCTGGGCGTCCTTGGAATCGGACGCATCGGGCAGGCGCTGGCTATGAAGGCTTTAGCGCTGGGCATGAAGGTGGTCGCTTACGATCCGATCGTCGAGTCGGTCGATATGGACGTCGCGATGACCTCGAAGGACGACGTCCTCGCCCAGGCGGATTTTCTCTCGCTGCACATTCCCGCTCAGGCGGACGGACAGCCCGCAATCGGCGCGGACGACTTTGCGAAGATGAAAGACGGCGCTTATCTGATCAACTGCGCCCGCGGCGGCGTCGTCGATGAGGGCGCACTGCTGGAAGCCTTGAACTCCGGCAAGTTAGCCGGAGCGGGAATCGACGTCTTCGTAGGCGAGCCCAATCCGAGAAAGGACCTGATCAACCACCCGAATGTGAGTGTAACTCCCCACATAGGCGCCGCGACAAAGGAAGCTCAGGACAGAATCGGAATCGAAGTGGCTACGGTATTGATCGATTTCTTTGATTAATATTATCTTTTAATTTTGTGATTTTGTGATTTTGTGATTGCCGCCGCCTTTTGGGGCGGCGGTTTTTTTTGGGAGGCGTTCGGGGAATATGCGAGGTGGAAATTACAGGGATTCTTAGCTGCATGTTTTACTCTATTGATAATCCAGCGTCGTTCAGGATTGCCTTGAGAGCGCCTTTTTTTTAATCTTTACTATTCAAAGCAATAGAGACTCGCCTGCCGTTTGGATGTTTCATTATTAAATGGCAGGGTGGCATGGGTTTTTCGTTCCATAAATTTTAGTTTACTCCCGGAATACAATCGCTTCCGGGCTACGATACTGCTCATAAATTGAACCTGCAATCGTATTTCATTTCCCAAATCCTTTGTAACTCGCCTTTTTCCCGAATCGCCGGGCGTCTTTTTTATGAGCTGCGTCATGTTCAGCCTGGCTGCCGAAAATCCAAAGGTTGCCCCGCCGGTTGTCCGATTTATTTCGGTTTTTGTGGTGAACGACTTCGCCCTTCCTGAGCTTTCGCCCTAATTTCTTTTCAGCCGCCCACCTGTGCACAGGTCTGTTTGTGTCTTTGAACCGAAGGTAGCCGCGGCTGTCTTTGTAGGTTTTGCCGCCGTAAGTTCTCTTGCGCCTGAAAAACTTTAAATAAACTGCGAGGCAGAGCGCAATTATTATGATGGTTTCCATTTTTGAATCCATTGTTATGTTAGCAGCCCATTTTTGTGAATTCGATACGAGTACTGTCCAATCCTAACAATCTGGAGATTGAACTCTGGACTGCGATTGATAGTGTTGGAGTACAGGATATAGGTTGGAGTGTATGATGGTCTGAGAAATACCGGATTTGCACAATCATGGCTAACGCTGAAGTTATGTATCAATGCTGACTTACAACTTTTTTACAATATTAGGTTTTAATTCAGTAGGCTTGATTTTATTCGTTTCTATTCCGTTTTTTAGGATGTTTTTTAACTTTGACGTGGTAAATCTTTTGATATATCCCGATCCTATAGCGCTAATTATTATCTTTGCAATTGTTCCCAATAATTTGTAATCTAAACCTTTCTTATTCATACCCAATGAATAAAACCAATCCATTCCGAAAAAATTC
>CAZWOY010000431.1:0-3845 GCA_964635255.1 uncultured bacterium | reverse complement strand
AGCATAGCGCCTGTAAATGCAATGACCCGGCTTGCAGACGAGGGCGTCTGCAAGCTCTCATGGCGTTTCCGCGGACGCTCTTGACACGCGGGAATCTCCAGCTTTTTTCATTACGGAACTTATGACGTCAGGTGAGGACGCCTGACGCCCAAAAATCTGAATTAGGACATCTGACGCCCAAAAATCCCTATTCTCGGACAACTTACAGCGCAGGAATAACCGTGCCAAAACACCCGCATATCAGTCCACTTAATAAAAAAATCACAAAAATCACAGAATCACAAAATTACAGAATCACAAAATCAAAACTTCATTCAATCGAGATATCCAAATCCTTGACCTCGCCGAAATTTTCCAACGGCTTATCCATCTTGTCCTTATCGCCGATAACCACTTTGATCAGTTGATCGGGCTTGAGCAGTTCGTTTGCCGCCGCCTTTACGTCCTCAACCGTCAATGCCTGGTAGGCTTCGATGTCGCGTTGGGGAGTGTCGAGCGGCAAGCCGCGCCACTTGTAATAGACGAGGTTGCGCAGAAAATCGTCGGTGTTTTCGAATTCCCAGACATGACTGTTTAAATATGCCTTTTTCGCCTGTTCAAACTGCTCTTGAGTCGGTCCGTTTTCTTTGAATTCTGTTATGATTTCATCAATTAACTGCATGGTTCGACCCGCTTCGCTAAGGCGCGTCGAAGCTCCGACTCTGAAAGAGCCTTTTACGCTGACAGGCGTACTTAAAACCGAACCCACTGAATAAGCTAATCCTTCATCGACGCGGATCCGCTTCAGCAGTATCGACTGGAATCCTCCGCCGCCCAGAATGTAATTCATAATTTTAGCCGCATGGCGATGCGGGTTGGAGTAGTCTATCGTCTGATGGCCTAACATGACGTACGCCTGGTTGACGTCTTTCTGCGCGTAGTAGATGGCGGGTTTCGCCGCTTCGCCGACTGCGGGCAGCGATTCGATTTCCAAGCCTGAGCCTTTTAAATCACCGAAGTATTCATTCGCCAGCCGGTTCGCTTCCGCAAGCGAAACGTCGCCGGAGACGCCGATCACGCAGCCGCTGGGTTGAAAGACTTTGTCGTGGTATTCGATTAAATCGCCGCGTGTGATTGCGTTGACAGTCGTGATTGTGTTTTCCCTTCCCCATGGATGATCCGGATAGAGAAGCTCGTAGATTTCACGATAGGCGATACTGCGCGGTTCGTCATTGCTGCGCCGGATTTCTTCGAGCATGTTGCTGCGCTTGAATTCGATTTTTTGCTCAGGATAGGCGGGATTGTCGATCAGTTCGCGCGCCGATTTCAAAATCATATCGAGGTCTTCTTTCAAGCCGGTTCCATAGACGTAGAGCTGCTCCTGTCCCGCCCAAACGCTAAGCCGGGCGCCTTTGAACTCGAGCAGTTCGTTCAGCGAATCCGCAGGGAGATTCACGCCTCCGCCATTGCGCAGCGTATAGGTCGTCATTTCAGCCAATCCGACCTTACCCTCGGGATCGGGCGGTGCGGGAAAGGCGATGAAGAAATCCGCCAATGGGACTTCCGCATCGGTCATGACGATGCCGTCTATGCCGTTGTCAAGTTTAAATTCGCGGTATTCGAGCGGTTCCCATTCGATATCCGGAACCGGCACGTCCTGGTAAGAGGTTTCGGTTTCCGCGCCGTGTTGCGCCATTTTCTGTGAAGACGAGCAGCCGGTGAAGCTAACGGCTAAGATGAAAATAAAAGCTAAGATCAGTGGCGTTCTCATTGTTCCAGACCTCCTTCGGCTTGTTCTGTTTCGGCTGTTTTGGCTTCCGGTTTAACCAGATAGGCGACGGTTCGGTTTCTTACGTTGAAATATTCGTTCGCCACTCGTTTAATGTCTTCGGCGTTCACCTGCACTAAGCGTTCATAGTCTTCGATAATCGATCTCCAGTCGCCGCGGTTGACAAAGCCAGAAGCCAGCGAAAACGCCAGCCACTGGTTCGACTTGAGTCTGGCTAACTGGTAGGTTTTGTACTGATTGCGGATCCGTTCGATTTCTTTATCGCTGACCAGCTCGGTCTGCAGCGTTTCGACCTCCTGATAAATGGCGTTTTCAACTTCTTCGACAGTATGCATGGCGTTGGGCGCTCCACCGAAGATAAATAAGCCCGGATACCGGTCGCCAGGACCGACGAAGGCGTAGGGGGGACCTGCGGTTAACATCTGTTTCTCGAATATCGATCTATAGAGCCGCGAAGTTCTGCCGCCGGAAAGGACTCGCTGCATCATAGACAAGGCGTAATAGTCGGGATGAGGCGCAGCCGGAACGTGGTAGCCGATTAAAAACATCGGCTGCGCGTCGAACTCGACGGCGATGCGTTTTTCCCCTTTTTGAGCCGGTTCGACCGTCGTTACTTCATGCGCGATTTCGACCGGCTCCCATTCGCCGAAGTAATCTTCCACCATCGCGAACGCTTCATCGGCGTTAACGTTGCCGACAATGGTGATCTGGCAGTTATTCGGACCATAGAAGCGATGGAAATGATCGTCCATCTCCGAGCGCAGCGTTAGTTGAATGTCCCGCCGCCAGCCGATGATCGGTCGTCCGTAAGGATGGGCGTTAAAAGCGGTGGTCATCAGGTTTTTAAACAGAAAACTGCGCGGATTGTTCTCATGCATCAACAACTCTTCCTGAACGACTTCCCGCTCGGCGTAATATTCACGGAAAACCGGATTCATAAATCGATCTGATTCAAGGTGCATCCATAGCTCAAGGCAGTTCGACGGCAGACCGACCATATAGCCGGTTTCGTCATAAGAAGTGTAGGCGTTGACCATTTTTGCGCCATGTTGGTCGTATATGGCGTCGATATGAGTCTGGATTATGTACTCGCGCTGTTGTTCTAACAACTCGGACATTCTTAGGCGGCGTTCGATTATCTTCCGGTAGTCCGCCCAAAAGTTGCGGGCGCCGTCGTAATAAATCCACGGCGTATCCTTCCATTCATCGGGCAAATGTGTCGAGTCAGCCGGGAGCGCTTCAAGAACAGCCTGCCATTTGGCTGCGCTCCCAGCTTCTGCGCCGGCTTGAACGTTGGATTTTACTTCGTTCATGTAGTCTTCGAAGATATCGAACCGCCAGTTCTTAAGACTGATCCGGATTTCTTTCATCTCCGCCGCGACGGATTCAAGCTCTTCCATAATCGGTTGTTCTGCGGCGTAATCCTTGGTTCCGATTTTCTTGCTGCCTTTGAACAGCATGTGCTCCATAAAGTGAGATAGTCCGGTGCTGCCGAAATTCTCAATGGTCGAACCGACGCTGAAATTCATTAGCGCAAAGAAAACAGGCGCGATCTCGCGCTCGACGACGACTACCTTCAGTCCGTTATCCAGTTGAGTTTCACGGACTCTATCCTCAAGTGGGGGGATATCGACTGCATCCTCAGCCCAGGCTGCGGAAAACAGAAATAATATCACGAACCCAATCGATGTGACCTTGGTTAAGTGCATAGCATCTCCAGATTGGGAAAAGTAACTCGTTAAATAGGGAATAACCTTAAAAATACACAAAAATACCCCAAAATAAAACAAAAAACCACCGGATCCCAGTAGCGTGAACACTCTTGTTCACAATCATTACTACTATGTGCATAAAATAGTTGCCATCTCCAGGAATCTGATGGAATGCGGATATTAATCAATATCAAGCATTATCAAGATGTTAGGAGATTGCTTAGTCTGCTAAAGGCAGACTCGCAATGACACTTTTTCATGCACGTAGTAATATGAAGTGCATAATTCATAAAAGTAGCGCGAACACTCTTAAAGGCAGACTCGCAATGACACTTTTTCATGCACGTAGTAATATGAAGTGCATA